>NZ_JAVKEW010000152.1:0-70685 GCF_040226375.1 Coleofasciculus sp. G2-EDA-02
ATACTCATTAGCTTCCTTTAGGAGTTTAATCAGTCTTTCTTTCTGCTCTTGAGACAGATGATTTTTAGCTGGCATATCCTGGCGACCGCGCTCTTTACCTTGTCTTTATATTATACAATTAAGCTGCGTAGCAGCTTATCAACGCCTCAAATCCGAATTTCCCCAGATTCACGAATCGGCTGACAATGGCTTTCGCCTAACCGATTGGACTTTTGATAATCGTAACCTCACTACCCATCAACTAGAACACCTCAACGCCCTGTGTACGTCAATGGATTGGGGCTTTACCTACAGTTCGGTGCAATGTCACATTAAACCCAGATCTCAGGATAAAGCCACTGGGTTAATCCAAGTGTTACGCGACTACTTTCCCCAGTATCAACCTGAACAAGTGCTGACAGTCGGTGATAGTCCTAACGATGCCAGTTTATTTAACCCACAGCTATTTCCCCTATCGGTGGGCGTTGCTAATGTTTTGGATTATAGCGATGAACTGGACTATAAACCCGCTTATGTAACCGTCGCTACAGAAGGCGAGGGATTTTGTGAGTTAGTAGAGTACCTGAACCAGTTCATGTAGAGACGTGCCATGGCACGTCTGGGTGTAGGAAAAGCAGGGGTAGCAACAAAGAAATGACCAATGACGAATGACCAATGACGAATGTCTGCTAATGTAGTTACCGGACAAGCGATTGTGCAGGCTCCCTCGCGATTTATCCGAGGGATGAAACCGAGCGATGCGTCCAGCACAACAACTTTAGTTGCGAGTGCTAATCAGCTTGTGTTATGATTCTACCATAATCTCAACGCGGTAAAATGATTGTCTACGAGGGTAAGTTAAAAGGGAAAGAGTATCAGTACAGAAGGCTTGATGAAGCCATTCGTACTGGTCTGTTTATCCGTAATGCTTGCCTTAAATATTGGGAAGATGGTCAGGCTAAGACCCGCAATGATTTTTCCAAGTATTGTACGATTCTTGGTAAAAGTAAAGAGTTTCCCTGGGCGGGGAAATTAAACTCTCAGGCTCGACAAGCCATGTCCGAGCGTGCTTGGGCGGCTATTTCAAGATTCTTTGATAACTGCAAAAACCAGATTAAGGGGAAGAAAGGCTACCCCAAGTACAAGAAAAACCGTCCTAATCATGGTTCCGTAGAGTATAAGACATCTGGCTGGAAACTATCAGAGAATCGTGACTCAATCACATTCACCGATGGATTTAAAGCCGGAGAATTCAAGCTCTACGGTACTCGCGACTTAAACTACTATCAACTAACTCAGATAAAGCGAGTTAGGGTAGTACGCCGTGCCGATGGATACTATGCCCAATTCTGTATTGACCATGACAGGACTGAAGATAGGACTCCGACAGGTCACAACGTAGGGTTAGATGTTGGTTTAAACCATTTTTATACCGACTCAGATGGTCAGACAGTTGACAATCCGAGATTCTTGAGAAAGTCAGACCAAGCACTGAAACGACTTCAAAAACGAGTATCCAAGAAGTTTAAGAAAGGTCAACCACAATCTAACAACTACAAAAAGGCTAAGCAAAAGTTAGCCAAAAAGCATTTGAAAGTCAGTAGGCAGCGTAAAGACTTTGCGGTAAAGACTGCATTGTGCGTAGTCCGGTCTAACGACTTGGTAGCTTATGTAGACGCGCCAGCGGCTTGCCGAAGGCTAGACTTGCAAGTGCGGAATATGGTCAAGAATCATCACCTAGCTAAATCAATTAGTGATGCAGCTTGGTCTGAATTTAGGCGCACTCTTGAGTATTTTGGCAAAGTATTTGGTGTAGCAACGGTTGCCGTTAAGCCTCACTACACCTCTCAAAACTGTTCCAACTGCGGCTGTGTTGTAAAGAAAACGCTTTCAACACGAACCCACAAATGTAAATGCGGGTTTATTTTAGACCGTGATTGGAATGCCGCGATAAACATACTCAAGGAAGCACTTCGTACGCTCCGGGCATACAGGAACATTCCAGGAATACTGGATAAACGCTTCGGGACAACTCGCCCTATGCGTGTATTGATGAGAATCAATACTCGCTTGGTGGTTGGATGAGCGAAGAATCCCCCGCGTTTTTAACCGGGGGAGTGTCAATTGATTAATAATTGATGCCTTTTAGCGACCTGGCTCAAATTCACGCCTCAAGGGTTGACAACAAAGGCGTCGAAAAAAGGTGTAGGAGTAACATCTATGGTGCTGGTTGTCCAAAAATATGGTGGAACCTCGGTTGGCTCAGTTGAGCGGATTCAAACCGTTGCCCAACGACTCTTAAAAACAGTTCAAGCGGGTAACTCCTTAGTCGTCGTCGTGTCAGCGATGGGTAAAACGACTGATGGGTTAGTTAAACTGGCTCACGAAATTTCAGCCCATCCCAGCCGTCGGGAAATGGATATGTTACTCTCCACCGGCGAACAAGTCTCCATCGCCCTGCTAGCGATGGCGTTGCAGGAATTAGGACAACCCGCGATTTCTATGACTGGCGCACAAGTGGGCATTGTCACGGAAGCCCAATATAGCCGCGCCCGTATCTTTAGTATCCACACCGAACGAATTTCTCGACATCTAGACGAAGGTAAAGTCGTTGTGGTAGCGGGGTTTCAAGGGATCAGTAGTCTGAATGACTTAGAAATTACCACCTTGGGGCGCGGGGGATCAGATACCTCAGCCGTGGCGTTAGCCGCATCATTAGGGGCGGCTCGGTGTGAGATTTACACCGATGTCCCTGGTATTTTAACGGCTGATCCGCGCTTAGTCCCAGATGCCCAACTCATGGACGAGATTACCTGCGATGAGATGCTGGAATTGGCAAGCTTAGGGGCGAAGGTACTGCATCCGCGTGCGGTGGAAATTGCTAGGAATTACGGTGTACCCTTGGTTGTGCTATCGAGTTGGACTGATGCTCCGGGAACAAAGGTGATTTCTCCCACGCCACAACCCCGTTCTTTAGATGATTTAGAAATAGCTCGCTCGGTCGATGCTGTAGAATTTGATACCGATCAGGCAAAAGTGGCAATGCTGCGGGTTCCGGATCATCCCGGTGTCGCGGCACAATTGTTTGGTGAGATTGCGGGTCAAGATTTAGATGTGGATTTAATTATCCAGTCGATTCACGAGGGGAATACGAATGATATCGCTTTTAGTGTGAGTAAGGGTATTCTCAAACGGGCTGAAGCCGTCGCTGAAGCCATTGCACCCGCTTTGTGCAGCCCCACCAATCCCCGTGGGGATGAGGCGGAAGTCTTAGTGGAACCGGATATCGCCAAAATTGCGATCGCGGGGGCGGGAATGATTGGACACCCCGGTATTGCGGCTCAAATGTTCACCACCCTGGCAAATGCGGGAATCAATATTCTGATGATTTCCACCTCCGAGGTGAAAGTAAGCTGTGTGATTGATGCGGCTGATTGTAATCGTGCGATCGCAGTTTTGTGTGACCAGTTTAATATTAAGAGTTCCCCCGCCCGTCTACCGATTTCTGAGAATGTAGAGACGTTGCGTGGCGCGTCTCTACATTCAAACCCCGTCCGAGGTGTTGCCCTTGACCAAAATCAAGCCCGTTTAGCGATTCGCTATGTTCCTGATCGTCCGGGTATGGCAGCTCGGATATTTAGTATTTTAGCCGAGCAAGCAATCAGCGTGGATATGATTATTCAATCTCAGCGCTGTCGAGTGATTGATGGAATTCCCACACGCGATATTGCTTTCACCGTCGCCCAAGCTGAGGCGGAAAATGCCCAGAAAATTCTCCACAAAGCAGCGCCTATTTTAGGGTACGGAGAGGTTCTCCTTGATGCCGATATTGCTAAAGTCAGTATTGTTGGTGCAGGAATGATTGGACAACCCGGTGTAGCTGCACGAATGTTTGCTGCTCTTTCTCAGCACAAAATTAATATCCAAATGATTACCACTTCGGAAATAAGGATTAGTTGTGTAGTGAATAAAGAGCAAGGGGTGACAGCATTACAAGCCATTCACCAGGCATTTGAGTTGGCGGGAAATCAGCAAATTGAAGTTCCAGCTTAGGAGTTATATCAAGTCAGGATGTTCTTGGTTGTAGGTATCAGAACTAATGACAACGGCTGGACGTTTCTTACTCGTTGTTTGATTAGTAAAAGGAAATGGAACCAGGATAACATCGCCAAAATTATAGCTGGTCATATTCAGCATCATCTGGATTATCCCAGACCTTCGCAAATGTCTTTTCCGAAAGTTTAGCGGCTTCTCGAACCATCGTCTGATGCTGTTGACTGCGTCCTAGTAAAAAATCGACAAAATCGGCTACTTCTTCAAGTTTACCAGGAGGTAAGTCGCGGATTTTTTCAATTAGCGTATGTTCAAAAGGATTGAGGATAACTGTATTATTCATATTTTAATAGATTTTTCTTCACTTATTTAGCATGATTCAATTTTGTCCACTAAATTAGCATATTTTGGATAGGCTGGCAACTGCGATTCTGGATCATTGGCAACCGCTGTTATTAAAAATGCGATCGCGAATCTCTAGAGCGCCAAAGGAATACTGGCTCGACGGGTAAAAAAGCTGACTAATTAAGGCTTTTGATCTAAACGAATCGCCCGATCCAACGCCGTTTTTTCCCTTGCCCTACGAACATAAGGCTCTAATTGTTTCACATCCAAACCGCTTAAAATATTCAAATCCTCCACATTCATCCCTCTCATTAGCATTTCCACACACCATGTCTGTCGCGCTTGCTCAATTGAGGGAGATGGCATTTCCAACCCAGAGGTAAAGTCACGCCATGCGGATCTTAATTCTGACACAGACATCCGTTCCAAGGCTTCATTGACAAACAAGGGTGAGCGATCATCTTTACGATTTTTGAGCCATTGGTTTAAGGGATTGCGGGTGTAAGAACCATAGCGCTTACCCATAATCCGCTGATTCACAGGGACTTGGCGCACGTTACCTTGAGTCACTTGCAACAAGTGTCTGTGGGCGTCACTAATTTGGTGCGATCGCTCTAAGGCAATAATTTCTTCTATCCGCAACCCCGCACCAAAGAGGACATAGGCGAGAGCATAATCCCGGAATCCGCTTTTTTTGGCTTGTTGCAAAATGCCATGAACTAAGGATGGGGGTAAATCGGCTACAGTCTCAGAGGAGATGGCTGGAGAGGGCAAGTTCGGGGAAGAATCGGGTACAAGCTGGCGCACTATCTCCCCTGTATCGCCGCTTCCTGGTTCTTCCTCCGCCTCTTCCCGTCTCTGTAGCTCTCCGTCGGCAAAAGCTCCGTGTAAGATAAGTTCGACCAAACTTTGCAAAAAATCCTCCTGATTCTGCCAAAGCCTGTGGAACTCGCTGGTTAGTTCAATCACCAAATACCCAAATAACATCCCATTAACCAAACTGGCTAATTTTTCCGCTGATAAACGCAAATGTAAGCGATCGCGTTGAATCACGGTGGTAAGATAATTAGCAAAGTCCAGGTTGGCTTGAGTAACACCTTCTCCTAACGCCTGACGATGCTCAACGGTGTATTTTCCTGACTCCCCAACCACAGAGCGCAATAATTCGGGCATTTGCGTGAGAACCTGAAGGCGATCGCGTCCATAGTTGGTCAACGCCTGCTCAAACGTCGTTGTCTGATCCACTTGGGCTCTGAGGGATTCACCCAGACGGGTAAACACCCCAGAGTCTTCGATCACGGCTAAGAGCAATCCTTGTTTGTTACCAAAGTGACGGAACAGCGTGACTTCATTAACTTGGGCTAATTCAGCAATCTGACGTGTTGTCGTCTCGGTAACCCCCTGAACGGTAAACAACTCAAGCGCTGCTTGAATTAAACGCGCTCGTGTTGTAGAACTGGTACGAGACATAGTTTAGTAATGTAAGTAACACTTGCATTTTGATGGATAAATCGTTAAGCTGATGATAGAAGTGTAAGTAACACTTGCACCTCAATTCCTACTGTAACGATTCTCAGTCAACAACCCATCGCTAAAAGCGAGGGCTCCTTATAGCCTAAGTTGACCAGCCTAAGTGCTTAGCGCACTACGTTAACGGCAAGCGTTAAAGTTCCTACCTTGGGATGCGTGCCAGTTCCAAGCTCTAGAACCGAGTGGTTAAACAGGTCTAAAGGGTTAAGCCAGTGCTGCTTGGAAAGTACCGACCGTTAACTTATGCGAGGCAAACATTACCCCGGAAACGGGAGTTGGGGCAACCATACCCCAAAGGGGGGGCAACCATACTCCCCCACCAATTTGTCCAAGGAAAGTAGTACATTCTGCCCTGCTTTCCTCCCGTCGCTAAAAGCGAGGGTCTCCAGCAGGTTTTTAAAAGATGATGACTAATCCCTCAATTTCAGCGCCTCCTCAAAGTCGCGTTAATCTACCCTTTCATTGGCCGAGTCTGCTATTTTTTGGCACGATTCACGCTTTGGCACTGCTGGCGCCCTGGTTTTTTTCCTGGCCAGCCTTGGGAGTAATGATACTTCTCCACTGGCTCTTTGGCAGTATTGGCATCTGCTTATCCTATCACCGACTTTTGACTCATCGGAGTTTTCAAGTGCCTAAGTGGTTAGAATATACCCTTACCACCATTGGGGCTTTAGCTCTCCAAGGGGGACCAATTTTCTGGGTAGCAGGACACCGTCAGCACCATGCTCACCCTGATGATGCAAACAAAGACCCTTACTCAGCACGAAATGGGTTTTGGTGGAGTCACATGCTTTGGCTGTTCTATCACAAACCCGAATTTTTTGATTACCAAGTTTATCAAAAATTTGCTCCTGATATTGCCAGAGATCCCTATTATCGCTGGTTAGATCGCTATTTCTTAGCGCTACAAATTCCTCTGGGTCTATTGCTTTACCTAGTAGGGGGATGGCAATTTGTATTCTGGGGTGTCTTTGTGCGAGCTGTCGTACTGTGGCACAGCACCTGGTTAATTAATTCTGCCACTCACCTGCGCGGTTATCAGACTTATGAAGTTAATGATGGTTCTCGCAATCTCTGGTGGGCAGCTATTTTAACCTACGGAGAAGGTTGGCACAACAATCATCATGCTCAACCCAATGTTGCTCCGGCTGGACGTAAATGGTGGGAAATAGATATGACGTGGTGGGCAATTCAAATACTCCAAGGAGTGGGTTTAGCAAAGAAAGTTGTTCTACCACCCAAAAAGGCAGCATAGTAAAGTTCCTTTGGAATTCAAAACTATGCCCTTGAGCAAGGGCGTTGGCTTAAAAGCTTGTTTTCATCAGATGTTCAGATTGTTGGAAGAGTTGGTAAATATATGCATTGCTAAACTCTAGATTTTAGAGGAGAGTATGTCTTGAGTTAAATACTGTTTGGTACTAACTCAATTAATAATTCAATATAACTGATCAGTCGTTTAATTGAACCATATAACCAGACAAGCATAGGTTATGTGGTTTTTTGCTCTAATATAGCAGTAGACACATCGATTAGGACTTTCTGAACTGTTGTAGAGACGTTGCATGCAACGTCTCTACATAAATGATGTGTCCTAACCGTCTTGGCGGTTGCTATATCTCCTGAATAACGGTAATGTCTACTCTAAATCAACGTATTCGGCTAAATTTTCAATCTGGGGATCAGGAAACTGATAAAGTAGACGCCACAGTACGGTATAACTCCCATCTAAACGCTGGTGAACGGGTTGAAAAGCAACAATAACATCGCTGCTCGGTGTATTGAGAATTTCTGGTAAATAACGGCGCTGCGCTCTGGAAATTGGTTCTCCTTTAAGTACGGCTTCAGGTAACCGGAATTGGATTAATCTGACTAAATAGGTATTATTTAATTCTACCTCTGAACCTGTAGCCGCAGGTGGGCTTAAAGGAGGAACAAATCCGATACCATCCTTACCTGTATAAAAGCGCCGTTGGTCTATTTGTAAGGCTTCTACTGCATTGGGCGGACGATAATTCAGGAATAAATCCCGTTGTTCGGGTGTCAGGGTGGGAATCGTTTTTAGGTTGGCGTCGAGTTCGGCAAAAGAAACATCACCCAAATTTACGATAAAACCATAATCTAGCCCCTGCAAGGGAATGGTAAAGTTTCCATTTTCAATCTCCAGCGCCAAGCTAGGAACGTAATCCGTAGTCGGTTCTACCCCAGCAGTTAAGGGAAAGGGTTGGGGGAGGGGAGATAGCAGGCGGTTTTGCAGCTTATTGGGATCAGGTTGATAGCTTTCGGCGAGAAATATACGAGCAATCCCGGTGTTGGGTTGGGCAAGAAATTCGGCATATCGCTGTGGTTCTAAGGGCAAAAGACCCAAAGTACTTTGAGTTGGAATGACCGAATAGACACCGGGGTCAATTATACGAGCAGAGTCGGGAAATGCGGGTAATGTAGGTAGTAGTTGTTCCCTTGCGGCTTGCATGGTTCGGGTAATAGCTTCCGGAGGCGCGATCGCAGGTTGTAGCGGCGGCTCCTGATCCTCTGTAGTCGGGCGCTTTGTCGGCATACCTAAGACAGGTGGTTCCGGTTTTGGGAAGTCAGGTACAGGCGAAAATCTTGGACGCAGTGGCGTGGCTAAATTCAGCCGCAATCCTATGCGTTGCTCATCGGGTAAGAGACTGGGTGCAGCTACCCCGGCTAGCATCGGTAACCGCATATCCAACAGATCAACCATTGGTTTCAGCTTTTGGGTAGACGCATAAAGATTGCAATACACCTGTCGCTGGGGTAAGGTTAACGGTGCAGGAAAATCGGGATCAGG
The DNA here is from genome assembly GCF_040226375.1 of Coleofasciculus sp. G2-EDA-02. Taxonomy (NCBI): domain Bacteria; kingdom Bacillati; phylum Cyanobacteriota; class Cyanophyceae; order Coleofasciculales; family Coleofasciculaceae; genus Coleofasciculus; species Coleofasciculus sp. G2-EDA-02. The sequence goes on from NZ_JAVKEW010000152.1 coordinate 8,717, forward strand.
GGTTCCGTTATTACAGAGAAACTGGGGAATTTGATACTGACTCTTCAAGAAGCGTTCCACTTTGCCTAGATGTAAGAACAGTTGCGATCGCGTCGCTTCTACTTGATATACATTAGGACTGTAAAATGCCCCCTCAATCCGATTAATTAAATTCAGTTGTTCTTGCACCAGTTGTTCGGCGGGACGCCAAAATCCTTGGGCAAACCTAGGTTCTTCTGTTGTATCTTGGGCATTTGCCGGGGACAGGGAAAGTAGCGGGAACGATAGTGATAAGGATAGTAATACAAATAAAGGCGAGTAGTGCATAAGTAGTCGGACAGGAAACTTTAGGGGCGCAAAGGAGGGTTCTCAATGTAACCGTAAAATCTATTCCTCTATTTTATCTCACTGCCCTGCAAGGACAGTGATTTCCTACCAGTCGAACAGAGTTACAGCGCGATGGCGTGTAAGTGAGGTACACAAACAGATCCCCGACTTATTGAAAAAGTAGGGCATCTTGCTTAGTTGTTAAAATCGTAATGTGGTTCGTATTGTGCCAATGAATGTATCATCATTATCGCTATTATGATCAGGTGCAGTGAGCCAAATTATCCCTGGTGTAATTGTAATATTATCGGTTAATTGATACTGGTAGAATGCCTCTAGATGTAGGGATATACTCGGATCATCAATGCCCAAATTCTTCAGGCTATCGCTCCTGTTGGTGACTTTGGGTTCCATACCGACGATAAACCCGGCTAGATTGCCTGTTTTGCCTAAATCGGGTAAGGCTAATGTTACCGCCCAATACCAAAGATTAGCATCCCCTTCATTAATCACCTCGGCTGTGGTATAACCTGCCCATCCCCCGACAACAAATCGTGGATTAATTTGTACTGAAGCGGCGATACCAAAGGAATTTGTGACTACGGGCAAGTCTAATTGATTGACTAAATTAGTATCAAGACTCCCGACTTGCCAGTCTTGATTGTAAGCATTAACATAAGTCAAGCCAATTGTGGCGCGATCGCTCGGCTCATACTTGACTTGGGCTAATGCGCCATAAGCCCCATCAAATAAACCGTTACCGGGTTGAGGATTTCCCCCATTCCCAGCTAAATACCCTAAGCTGACTTCTAAGGTGTCACTCACTGCATGTCTTACCCCCAAACCCGCCCCACTGACTAAATAATAAATGGGCGCACGAGTGGCAAAACGAGACACCGCCCCACTAGCACCATCCCCATCTAGATAAGGATTAATCGTATCGGTAAAGTCATCAGCACCTCCAGCATTCGCCGCGATAACGACTTGCGTCTGATTCCCGATGGGGAAACGGTACAATAGGGCATCAATCTCTAGGTCACTATCCCTAGCCCCAGTAAAGGCTAATTCCCCTTCTGGCGTACCTGTACGACTTTCCAGACTCCTTAACCCTTCGGCTTGCAGTCGGGTTATTAGTACATCTTGACCTGTAAAACTGGTTTCTAAATTTAAGCGGGTACGATGTCCCAATGTGGTTACATGATCATCCTCACTGACAATCCCCGCCGCCCCAATAATCACTTCCCCCTCCAGTTGGGTTGTCGTCGAAAATTGCGTCAGTTCCAGTTCCCGAGTCCGGGCGGTTAGGGCGTCTACATCTGCTCTTAGCAGGGAGAGTTCTAAGACAAATTCATTGGTTAACTGTTCCAGTGTCACCAAGTCTGTTGGAGGAACATCGCGTCCTCTGGCAATTAGTAATTGTATCTGATCCAAAGCCTGACGTAATCCAGCGGCGAACTCATAGCGAGTCATAGCTTGATTGCCCCGGAACGTGCGATCGGGATACCCTGTGAGTATGCCATATCGTTCGATCAGTGATCGCAAGGCTGTATACGCCCAATCACTGGGTTGTACATCCCGCAACTGAGAAACATTTGTTACTTGACCCAAACTATTATTATCGCTGTAGTGATTAATTTGGTCTAAACGTTTCTCGGTGGGATCACTCGACTCATTCTCTGATATTTCTTTTCTCTCTAAGGTTTCTCCAAAGAAACAAAACTCCCCCACGATACCACACCTGTGCACCTCTACCTCTTGTGCCGTAAGGGTTCCAGTCCACAATAGCCAAAACGCGATCGCAGGACTTATCCGCAGCAATTTCTGCCAAATTTGATACATTTTTCGGTTTTTCCTCACAATCCTTTCCCATTCTTAATCCCTGACACGCCTAAACGCCAAGAAAGTTGAGCAAGATAGCTCAGGAACAGGAAGATGACAAATGACTAAAATATAAAATTGTTCTCTTATAAATTTAGACACGATGCCCCCTGCTGTTTGTGTCCAACACGTCAACAAAACCTACGATAAAGTCCCTGTAGTTAAGGACCTCTCCTTCACTATCGAATCGGGAGAGATATTCGGTCTACTCGGTCCCAACGGGGCGGGGAAATCGACAACAATTCGCATGTTAACCACCCTAACCCGACCCACCGAAGGGCAAATTGAGATTGCGGGTTATGATGTGGTGCGTCAACCGGCTGAGGTAAAGCAAAATATCGGCGTCGTGTTGCAACAAACCAGCGTTGACAACGACCTAACCGTTTGGGAAAATATGGAACTCCACGGACGCTTGCACCACATTCCTAATCCCCGACGGCAAACCCTGATTAACCAGTGGTTAGAGTATGTAGAATTAGCCCAACGGCGGGATTCGCCAGTGAAAACCCTATCTGGTGGGATGAAGCGTCGCCTGCAAATTGCCAGGGCGCTACTCCACCAACCTAAAATTCTATTTTTAGATGAACCCACGGTGGGACTTGATCCCCAAACCCGTCGCCGCCTGTGGGAAATTATTCGGGATTTAAACCGCCAAGGGATGACAATGCTGCTGACGACTCATTACATGGACGAGGTGGAGGTGTTGTGTGATCAGTATGGGGCAAGTCAGCCAGGACGCATCGGTATTATGGACTGTGGTAAGCTAATTGAACTGGGAACTCTGCAACAACTCAAAGCTAACCATGGTGAAGGGTTGCTGATGAAACAAATCGGCGATCGCTTTGAGTATAAATTCTTTCCCACTCTAGACGATGCCAATGCCTACCTTGACAGCTTACCGGATAAAACAGGTATGATGGTTCGTCCCTCGAATTTAGAAGATATCTTTGTGGAATTGACGGGACGACAACTCGATTAAGGAGCGTATCGGTACTTCCGTTCCGAAAAACCTATACAGAACTATGCATAGTTAGGCATATCTGTACATAGTCGGAACGTGCAGACTAAGACTCATCGCTGTCTACGTTAGACGGGTCACGACACCAGCCATGTGAACGCCAGCATGATGCTCTGTCGAATTCAGTTAAGTAATCAGTGAACAGGTTTATAGCTGTAGTGCTGAATTCGTAAAAAGCCCGTCTAACATTGTCGAGGCAAACTTTACTTAGCAATAAGGTTGACAGAAGATGTCAAATTACGTTTTTCTCATTGATCAAAAAAAAACACCGATGAATCCCATTCATCCGGCACAAGCTAGGAACTTATTGGCTTGTGAGAAGTGCAACATCAAAAAAGGAATAAAGCCTATTGAAAAATTTCTTAAGAAAAAGCCAGGCTTGCTTAAGCGAATATTGGCTCAAGCTAAACGACCTTTGAAAGACGCAGCCGCCGTTAATTCTACCCGATGGGCGCTGTTTTATCGCCTCAAGAAAACGGGTTTATCCGTCATCACTGGTACAGGTGGACAGACTAAATACAACCGGATTCGATTGGGACTGCCAAAAGAACATTGGCTAGATGCTGCCTGCGTCGGCATAACCGAAACGCTTCATGTGCTGACCAAGCGAATCCTGAAAGTCAAAGCAACCGGGATGGGTGGACGGCAACGCTGTCAAACCAATAAGTATGGCTATCCGATAAAACACCGTCCGCTACGTCCTATTTTTGGGTTCTGTACAGGGGATATTGTACGTGCCGTGGTTCCCAAAGGTAAATACAAGGGGACTTTCATGGGTAGAGTTTGCCCGATGTCAGACGGTCGCGGAGAGTTTGTTATTGACAATAAAAGGAGGTCAATCAAATTAGATTACTGCACCCCAGTTCATCGTAAGGACGGCTATGGCTATGCATTTTGACCATACTTGCATAGATATGCAGAGAAATAGGATTACAGTTTCACACCCAATCCCTAATCCCCAATCACTCACGCGCCATGTCCGACTAGGGAAGCGAAGGATCAAAACTCGGTAAGGGCGGGTTTTGAACCAAAGTTATCGTCAACAGCTTGAGCGAATTCCTTAAAAGAGCCCCTACACATTCAACACTCAAAACGTCCCCAATCCCCAATGCCTCGTCTAGCGACCCAAATTGAAGCAATTCTATACTTAAAGGGCAAACCCTTGTCCTTGGCGGAAATTGCTGAGTGTGCAGGGTGCGATCGCGTTGCGGCAGAAGATGCTTTAATTGAACTGATGTCAGACTATGCCTATCGAGACAGCGCCCTAGAAGTCGTCGAAACACCAAAGGGTTACAGCTTGCAGTTACGAGCTTCATTTGCTACGTTAATGCAAAGTCTAGTGCCTGCTGAATTAGGTCTAGGAGCATTGAGAACCCTAGCCGCGATCGCACTCAAACAACCTATTGCTCAAACTCAACTGATCGACTTACGCGGTAGTGGTGCTTATCAACATGTTCAAGAACTGATTTCCCTGGGATTTGTCAGCAGACGCCGACAAAGTGATGGTCGTTCTTACTGGTTGCAAGTTACGAATAAATTTCATCAACACTTTGAACTCGATAACCTCCTACCGTCCCTACAGACACCCTCTCAATCCTAAGCACCACCTCATCTCATTCTCATCCTTACGCCTGAATCACATCCTGAATTTCTTCCTTAAGAACTAGGGCTGTTGCACCAAAGCACCAAGTCGGTAGGCAGCACAATCGTTTAGAGTAGAAACAAGTAAGTCACGTCTTTTGATTCTAATGGTATTTAACTCTGACTTCCTCAATTCTCCCCCTGAAGATGACGCATCCAACCAATTACTGAACTATCTACAACACCAATCCCCAGATGTGCTGTCCCAAGTTGCCAAATCTGCCAGCCCGGAAATTCAGCAAATCATTTCCCAGAACGTCCAGGGACTGGTGGGCATGCTTCCTTCGGAGAGTTTCAATGTCCAAATTACCACAGATCGCGAAAATTTAGCTGGATTGCTGGCTTCGGCGATGATGACGGGCTATTTTCTGCGTCGCATGGAACAACGCATGGAACTAGAAGATAATATGACCGACACTATGAGTTGGCATAGGCAATCCCATCATAACGATCACTCTTAGGATTCTTCTATCTAAACCGATTCCTGTAAGATCCTAAGAGATTCATGGGAAAGCTATTCCCCCGTTTAATCAAGACGGGTGGCGGGGGATTGGGCTGCCGTAAAGGGCAGTCGTTTTTGTTCGACTAAAGATAGTATAATCCATTATAGCCAATCTTTAAAATCCACAAAATTTTTCCTAACATGAACAACTTATTGCCAATTATTACCGGATTTGTTTTAATCTACGCCTTACTTGTCTTGGTGGGTGGCATAATTGGATATGTAAAAGCCAAAAGCCAAAAATCTCTAATTTCGGGTATCACTAGTGGTCTGGGACTGTTGGTCGCTTGGTGGCTTTGTCGGGTAATCCCAATTATGGGACTGGGACTAGCCACACTAATTTCCCTACTGTTATTTATTGTCTTTGTTATTCGTCTTTTCCGCACCCGCGCCTTTATGCCTTCGGGAATGATGATGGTTTTTTCGCTAATGGCTACCTTACTCTTTTCGGTAGGATTATTAGCAGCAGAAGGTTTATTGCAATAAATTACTGTATTTTACCGATGATCCGGATGCTCAAGCAAAATAGCAGGCGATAAGATGAGAAGTTCTTTAAAAACCCCTTATGTATTACTTCCTATCTTATTGGGCTGCTGCTTTTTTGTTTATTTCATCAGTTCGGGTCAATATCCTTGGCTCAAATCCTTTTCCTTAGATATTGCCTCAGAAATTACTGGCATTATCATCGTTGTCTTTTCAATTGATCGAGTTATGGCTATCGATCAAGAAAATCAACGAATAAAACTCGAATCTGTGGCATTCCTACAGCTCAGGAGACCACTTCAACGTCACTTTTATTTGTTTTTCAATATGTTTAAGGCGGCTATTGCCGAAAAACCAGATAAAAATTATCAAACAGTCGTTGATTTATTTGACCATACATTTTTTGAAGAATTAGCGTTTCTTGATTTTTCCAAGCCAGCCCCGGTATTGGGCGCAATTGAAGCAGATTGGTCTGAATATTTGTTACGGGAATGCTCGCAGTTTAAAGATTCCTTAAACCGCACCATGGAAAAATATTGTTTATTTTTACAACCTGAACTTATTGAATTGATGGAAGAAATGATCAATTCTCCATTTCTGTGGATTGTCTTCAATGCGCCCGTCATTCGCCAGTTTAGCGTAAACAATAACACCTCTAATTCTTATAATTTATTAGCCCGACAAGAAATTCGGGATTTACTGAAAGAGTATATTCAACTCATTACAGCGTTATTAGAGCAATATAATCAAAGAGTTCCAGAAGACAAACAAATTAAAATTTCTGATGAATTGTGGGAAAACGGAGTTCTGCCAAAAATTGGTAGCGGTAGAATCTAGAGATTTAAGGCAAGTAATAAGCCTGCCCGAAAAGCGTTGCGAAAGGTCAATTGTAGGGGTGGGCATGAGCGGTTTAATTTTGATACCTATTGATAAGCTCTCCACAAAACCCTCCCTTATTCATAAATTATAAGTCATAAATTATAATGTATTCTATTCAACGACTCGAATCCATCCCCGATTTAAACCTTCATAAATCTTTTCAACTAGGTTTTGCTCTTCCCTAGAAAGTGACTGCTTCGATAAAAGTGCTGACATGAACAGTTGTTGGTCAATTCGGCTAATTTGGCGCATATCAATAATGCGATTGGCAATTTGCCGGACAGGAAATTTGGGAAAACAAACTTGAGCAGATTTCATTGGGTCTTTAGCAACGTGGTGTATCTCTCCTTAAGATATATTAAAGAACTTATCAATTCTCGAACGTGATCAAATTACCGCATTGTCAGTGATTCTGACTCGACAGAAATTGTGATAAGTGTTTTATTAGCCAAGTGATGAGTCCTCAAGAAAGCTTATGATAAATCTGTCTTCATCAGGTGATCTAAATCACAAAAGAATAGGAATAAGTATGTAAAGTTTCAACATCCTAACCCACTAAAATCCCCTTGTCTCTCTTTTCTTTTGTTTCCAATACTCAGATGCTTTGACCTGTCCTAATTCTAAGAGGTACGGGTCTTTTAGGGTAAGGGTTGACGTTGGCGGCGAGGGTTCAACTCCCAAGGCGGCGATAACTTGATGACCTAAGACTCGTCCGAGTCGTGGCGGTACAGCATTTCCCACCTGTCGAAATCCATGCCATTTCGTAGCATGAAAGCGGAACCAGTCCGGAAACGAATGTAAACGTGCGGCTTCTCGTACTGAAATGACCCGTGGATATTTAGGATGAATGGGACGGGGGGAGGTATAGCTACCGTGTTCGGGTCCGGTACCTGCCCGTAAGGTGTAGCAGGGTTTGTCCCAGTCTAGGCGTTGTAGGCGACTAATCGATTCCAATTGACCGGGTGGTGTTTGATTAAACCGTTCAATCGAGGCTAGATTGTGTCGCGTTCGCTTGGAACTGGTTAAGAGGAACGGATTCCATTGGCGGGGATAGGCAAAATTAAAGGGATCGCTGATTATACCTCGTAGCTTTTCCACGTAAGGCATGGCTAATGCTTGAAGTAATTGTAACTGGGGGAGTGTCAGTTCTACCGAGTCTGAGGTTTGAAGTTCGGTAAAATCATCTAAATTGGGTAAATCCGCGATCGCATCCCGAACCGTACAAAACTCAGAGGGTGATTGCAATTGAGGTTGAGGATAGGTTAAGGGTTTCACTCCCACCTGATTCCCCAAGACAAATAACCGTTGTCGCTGCTGCGGTACACCGAAATTAACCGCGCTTAGTACCTGTATCGGTTGAATTATCTCATACCCGGCTGCTTGAAACTCGCACTGCAACCGATTCAGTAGGTTTTGGTATTTTTTCAGACCTAAACCCGGAACATTTTCCATAACAAAATAACGAGGCTGGAGTTCTTTGACCAAGCGACAGAATTCAAAGACTAAAAGGTTACGTTTGTCACAAACCTGACGTTTCCCCATCACTGAAAATCCCTGACAGGGAGGTCCCCCAAATACCAAGTCAATGTCAATCCTGTCGCGATCGCTAACTAGAACAGGACTCCTTTGCTGATCGCACCAATCCCGCAAGGCTTGCTGGATATGTGTTCCCGTCAAGTCAGATACATCAGCGCACAAGACATGAGTCTGGGGAAAGTTAAACCCATAGACAGCCGCGTGAATCGGGTCTTTTTCCACTGCGATCGCCACATCCAACCCCGCCTGTTCGATCCCCAGGGAAAACCCACCAACTCCTGCAAATAAATCAATGGCGACAGGTCGATACCCCAAATTTGCCATCCCCTCATCCATTGCTTTAGCTTATCGGCGATTCATCTCACGGTCAATCAGAGATTCGACCGTGATCTGTTCCCTGTTTTGTCTAATTCGGTTACCACGCAAAATCCCCCAGTCACTTAAGACAGGGGGAAATTTTTGCGAATTATTGCAGGTTCACCGAAACGCCGTCTTGCCTCAGCTTATGACCTGGAAAACCAGGTGGGCATCGTGGACGCTCGTTTTAAGTTTCCGGGTTCATGCCCGGTCTACTGCCACAAGGTCTCTCGATTCCCTTTGCTATACGGACAAAGATCAAAAAACACTATTGGCAGTCACCAACGTTCCAGTGGAACCTGTCCTTCTATTCTAACGATTTATTTCCAGATGTCCACTGTCCAGTATTGCCATCTTCTGTAGGTACAGATGGTGTGCGATCTGAAGATGACCGATGTTCGTGCCTAATCATAAGCTGTTCTAGACACTCTAGGCTAAACTGATGAGTGTCATCGATCGCAAACCATGATGTTCGGGGTTATTGGCAGATGGTTTACAGCGAACCCCACTCCTATCTTGTCAAACTGGGGTTATTCCACTGGAACAGTTGGCGACAGAAACATCCTGATGTTACTCCCATGCTGGAGGGTGCCAACCTAAATTTATTGGATCTGAGTGGATTTAACCTCCGAGGGGCTAATATTCAAGGTGCTAACCTCTTTGGCACAGATTTGCTTGATGCTGACTTGACGGATGCCAATCTCACAAAAGCTGATTTTACAGGTGCCGATTTGAGGAATGCTTTTCTTTGCGGCGCTGATTTATCGGAAGCACGGTTGATTAGAACCCAAGCTTTAGGTACAAACTTTGAGAGAGCCATATTCACAGGAGTCTGCTTAGAAGACTGGAATATTGATAGTAAAACTAACTTGATTGGAGTTATCTGCGACTACGTTTATCTTAAATCCAGATATTCTCCTCAGAATAAACGATATGTATTACAAGAACGCCGTCCTCATAGTGGCAGATTTGAACCAGGTGAGTTTGCCAAGCTTTTCCAAACAACTCTAGAAACGGTTGAGTTAATCTTTCGCAACGGGATTGATTGGCAAGCGTTTTTGGTTGCTTTTCAAAATTTGGAGAAAGAACAGGGTGATTTTCCTGTCTCTATTCAATCCATTGAAACGAAGGATCGAGGCACTGTAGTCATCCACCTAAATGTTCTGCCAGAGCAGGATAAGGCAAAAATTGAGCAATCCTTTAAACAGTGTTATAAACAGGAACTTCAATGCATTGAGGCAGATTATCAAGAAAAGTTTGGTACTAGAGTTCAGTCAGAGGAATTAATTAGTAAGTATCGCCAGCGAAATTCAGATTTTAAAGCCATGATTCAGGTTATGGCTAAAGATCAAAGTGACTTTGTTTTAAATATGTTGCCACAATTAGAGTGATTTTTCACGGGTCATTGGTCATTCGTACTTTGTTATTTGTTCAATATTTTTTCCACTCAAAACTCAGTAATGGCGGGTTTAGTCAAGTTATATTTGATAGTCTTTAACTGTACCACAGGGTTTCTATGGATTGTGCGATCGCCTGCGGGTTTCTCTCTGGGCTAGAATCCAACAGGACTGTGACATGTCCGAGTTTGCGCCCTGGGCGCGATTGTTTTTTCCCATACCAATGCAGATATGTTTGGGGCTGACGGGCTAGTTTTTGCCGTTTTTCGAGGTAGTCGTTCTGGGAATATTCGTAACCTAATAGGTTAATCATGACGGCTCCCTTACACCTAAGTGTCGGTTTCGTCAATTCTAATCCAGCAACTGCCCGTAAATGCATTTCAAACTGCGAAGTTTCACAAGCATCTAAACTAAAATGCCCAGAATTGTGGGTACGGGGGGAGACTTCGTTGACAAATACCTGATTATTGGCGGTGAGAAACAGTTCAATCCCAAACACGCCCACGGCTTGTAGACTATTGAGTAAGGTACGTGCGATCGCGTCAATTTCTTTTTCTGTCTCTGTGCTAATCGGGGCGGGAATGATCGCCCGACGGCACACTTGCTTTTCCTGCTGGGTTTCAACAACGGGGTAAACCACTACCTCACCGCTTAAAGAACGAGCAGCGATTACAGCTAATTCTCGTTCAAAGGGTACAAATTCCTCGACGAGGAGGGGTGTATCGGCAAGTTTTGAACAGAGTTCCTGAAAACTCTCTCTCTCCTTCAAAATAAACGTGCCTTGACCATCATAGCCGTGGCGTCGCGCTTTGAGAACGACAGGAAAATCCATCCTATCTGGGTTGAGGGGTGTCTGTAGTAAGTTAAAAGCCGGTTGGGGTAAACCAATGTCGCGTAAATAGCAGCGTTGGTGATACTTATCCAGTAGGGGGGCTAAAGCCTCTAGGCGGGGGCGAAAACAGACACCTTGGTTTGCCAAGGGGAACAACCCATCCAAATTAATAAATTCATTCTCAAAGGTGATCACATCACAATCGGCGGCTAACTTAGCCGTCGCGGCGGCGTCATCAATCGGGGCAAAGATGGTATCGGAGGCGACAGTAACGGCTGGATCAGTAGGATGGGGTGTTTGAATGACTAAATCCAATCCCAATGATTTAGCCCCATCTCCCATCATCCAAGCCAGTTGTCCGCCACCAATTACCCCTACTCGTTTCACAGTCTTAGGCATCAATAGGTTTGAGTCACTCGTTTGTCATGTTAGCGGATTTTGGTGTCAACATTAAACTCTGACAAGCAAAGGCTTCTGGACGAGATGATAGCGATAAGCCTTTGACTTTGAGCATATTGCCAGTAAGGCTGGGGTAAACAGCCTGACGCCTAATCAAGAGGGTAAATCAGTTAACTCTCTGAAAGCCCCCCTTTTGAAGGGGGGTTGGGGGGATCTCTCTTACCGCATTTTTGAGACGCCGTGGCAGTCGGTAATTTTGTTTGGGTTCGGGCGTAAGGATGTGGAAAAGAAACAGAAGGAGGAGTTTATTCAGGCGTTAGTAGAATTTGAGGATGGATGGGGAGGTTTTTATTTGAATCAAGCCTATTTTCTAACCGCAACCGGAATGCCATGAACAGTAAGAATGTTGTAAGCTCAATTCTGACTTGAGCTTTAACGCACAAACTTATTTCCTGGCTATACTTCCCTGAAAAACTCAAAACTCTCATCACCAACCATGAGCCAACCCACATCCGATCAACTGCAAATCTTTCTCGACATCGCCACAGAAGCCGCGATGACAGCCGGGGCAATCTTGCAAACTTACTGGGGTAAACTAGATGGGGTAGAAGAGAAAGGGCGTCCGGGTGATTTAGTCACAGTCGCTGATAAAGAAGCAGAAGCCGCCATTGTAAAAGTCTTAGGGCGTCATCTGCCCCATCATGCTATTTTGGCAGAAGAATCGGGTCAAAGGGGAGACCAGAAGAGTGAATATCTTTGGGCAATTGATCCCCTCGACGGTACCACCAATTATGCTCATCAGTACCCCATCGCCGCTACGTCTGTGGGACTGCTCGTTAACGGAATACCGCAAGTGGGAGTTATCTATAATCCCTTTCACAATGAACTATTTCGGGCAGCTAAAGGATTGGGAGCAACTTGCAACCGCCGTCCGATTCAAGTGTCTGGCACCTCTAATCTCCATCAAAGCTTACTAGTAACTGGCTTTGCCTATGACCGCCACCAAACCCCAGACAACAACTATGCCGAGTTTTGTCACCTAACTCACCTCACCCAAGGCGTTCGCCGCAGTGGTTCAGCCTCTCTCGATTTGGCATCTGTGGCTTATGGACGCTTAGATGGGTATTGGGAACGGGGAATTTCACCCTGGGATATTACGGCTGGTGTAGTATTAGTGCAAGAAGCAGGTGGTACAGTCACAGCTTATGATGGTAGCCCCCTCGTCCTAAAATCTGGACGAATTCTCGCCACCAATGGTCAAATTCACAACCAACTCAGTCAGGAACTGTTACAGACACCACCCTTGTCGAGTTGGACGTGACACTTCCTCTAGACGGATCAAAGATTTTAGTGCTGCTTGGCGGCAAATACCCACCCATTAACAATAGACGAAAAAGCAGATACCATAAACCTTACTGCCTTAGAGTCCTGGAGCCTTGGAGACTGGGAGCCTTTGAAAGACAATCCTGCCCAACCGTCAGTTTACCCCTATCTTGGGAATCATATTTTCTACAATAGCTATGAGGATGTCAAGGGGGACTTTCATCTCTGAGACAGACTATAACACTATTCTTTCGTCACAGCAATTGGACAGCACCCTATGGCTTTTGAAATTGAACGCGGACTTTTTAAGTATGATTTCACGGATTATTATGCCATTTTAGGCGTTCCCATTGATGCGGATGAGAAGACAGTCCGGAAGCAGTATCTCAAAGTAACTCGCCGTCTCCATCCTGACAGCAGCAAATTCAAAACGGATGCGGAAAAACAGCAAGCCAATGAACTGTTAACAAAACTCGTCAATCCTGCCAAAGAACAACTGTTTCGTGGCAGTCGTGACTATAAAGTCAGTCTAGGACACATGGGTAAGCGTCTAGCCGCAGAAGGGGGCAAAATTTCGATTTCTAGCGACACGGCAAAAGAATTGGCAAGATCTGGTGCAAATGTCGATGCTGTTTATCGGAATTCATTGAAATTTCTCGCCTCCCAGCAATACGAATCTCTTGATCAAGTAGTGGACAGAATTGGCGAAATCAGTGAGCTCAATTTAGTTTACTTGATGCTCAAAGGAAAAACATCTAAATCCGGCATCAGCAAAACCTCTTCAGGAACAGCCGTTTCTAAAACGGCTGTTCCTGGCGCGGCGGTCAAGAAAACGACGGCTGGCGCAGCGACTAGTGGTGCATCAACTAAGGGGGGTGGGACTCAGGAAGTCTCAAAAGTTAATGCCTATCTCAGCCGCGCCGACAGCTATATGAAGAAAAACAATTTTGCGGGCGCTGTTTTAGAATTACGAGAAGCTCTCAAATTAGAGCAAACCAATAGTAAAAGCCATGGCTTATTGGGGTTAGCTTACTTAAAGCAAAATCAAGTATCCATGGCTAAGGTTCATATTAACAAAGCCTTGCAATTGAATCCCCAGGAAGAAAACGCATTGAAAGGAAAGCAATATATCGACAAATTAACCGAGAAAACAGGTTCAGGCAGCAAGTCGAAAGATCAATCGAGTGGCGGTGGTTTGTTTGGAGGATTGTTTAGCGGCAAGAAAAAGTAAAAGAATCAGGGACAAAGGATGAAAATTGAAACCGTTTTCAGGTTTTCCGATTGTTGGGGCGGGTTTCACCCAGATGTCCCTAAATCCGCCCTAACTGAGTGCGAGAATTTTTTGACAGATGAGGGAGGCGGAATGTAAACGTGCAGCAGCTTTTGCAGCCTAGTGGGCTAAATGTTTGGACTTCACTGGCATTTGCTCACTCACCCTCACTTGCAAAAAGGATCATTGGCAGTAGATGATAGGAGAGGAATCCACCCTGAAGGGTGGCTAGCATATTGAACGATTTGATGGATGGATAATCTAGAGTTTTACGACTACAAGCCGCACCTGAGCAGCTTGCGCGAGGAGATATTCCAGGGTTTGGCTCAACCCCAAAAAGCGATCGCGCCCAAGTTCTTTTATGATAAACGGGGTTCGGAACTGTTTGATCTCATCTGTGAGTTGGAGGAATACTATCCCACCCGCACAGAAATTCATCTGTTAAAAACCTATTGCTGGGATATTGCCCAACTTGTGGGTCAAGATTGCTTGCTGATCGAGTATGGTAGTGGCAGTAGTGCTAAAGTCCGCCTTCTGTTGGATGCCTTGCCGCACCTAGCCGGCTATATGCCCATCGATATCTCCCAAGAACACATGCTGCAAGCGTCAGCCGAACTAGCACAATCCTATCCTGACTTGGATGTGATTGCTGTTTGTGCGGATTATACCCAGGATTTTCAACTGCCACCCTATAGCAAAAAACCCGTCAATCATAAGCTAATTTTCTTTCCGGGTTCCACGATTGGTAATCTTCATCCCCCTGAAGCACTCCATCTGCTCAAACAGTCACGTTGTCTTTTGGATAAAGGCGATGGCATGTTAATTGGTGTTGATCTCAAAAAAGACTCAACTATTTTAAACGCCGCCTATAATGATGCCGAGGGAGTCACGGCTGAATTTAATCTACACCTATTGGAGCGGATTAATCAGGAGCTAAACGCTAATTTTGATTTATCGCACTTTCGCCACTGGGCTTTTTATAATCAAGATCAAAGCCGCATTGAGATGCATTTAGTCAGTCTCAAGGAACAAACTGTGATCATAGATAGGACACCGTTTCACTTTCGTCAAGATGAAACGATTCATACAGAAAACTCTTATAAATACAGCGTTGAAGAGTTCCAGGATATGGCAACTTATGCTGGATTCGAGGCTCAACAGGTATGGATAGATACCAACCATCTCTTCAGCATCCATTACCTAACGATTAGGAATTAAGAATTTTAATTCCTTGCTGCCCTAGAAGGGCGGGTTTAGTATAGTTATCGGTTTGTCGCTCTCATTTTATCGATAAAACCCGCCCCTACACCCCGGCTTCCTCTGTTCCCTGTTCTCTGTTCCCTGACAAATGACAAAAACTGACAAAATAAATTTTTCTTGTCCGAGTGGTTTTCCCGAATTTCTCCCAGGTGAAAAGCGTCTGGAGATGTATTTGATAGATACCATCCGCCAGGTGTTTGAGCGGTATGGATTCACACCAATCGAAACCCCTGCAGTTGAGCGGTTGGAAGTGCTGCAAGCCAAAGGAAATCAAGGGGATAATATTATTTATGGGCTACAACCCATTTTGCCCCCGAATCGCCAAGCCGAAAAAGAACAAGCTGGAGAAAGTGGTTCAGAGGAGAGAGCATTAAAGTTTGATCAGACGGTTCCCCTAGCCGCTTATATTGCCCGTCACCTGAATGAACTTCAGTTTCCCTTTGCTCGCTATCAGATGGATATTGTATTTCGGGGAGAACGGGCAAAAGCTGGACGCTATCGCCAATTTCGCCAATGTGATATTGATGTAGTGGGTCGTAATAAACTTAGTTTGCTCTATGATGCCCAAATTCCCGCGATTATTGCCGAGATTTTTACGGCGATTAATATCGGAGACTTTTTGATCCGGATTAACAATCGCAAAGTTCTCAGTGGGTTTTTTGAGTCGATTGGTTTGGATGAGAGCAAAATTATGCCCTCTATCCGAATTGTGGATGCAGGGGAAAAAATTGGCGAAGCTAAGGTGAAAAAAGCGCTCTTGGCTGAAGGGTTATCCGATGAACAAGTCGAGCAAATTCTTGCCTTTACTAAGATTCAGGGTTCGGTGGATGAAGTGTTGGCGCAATTAAACGCCATGCTTGAGGATAAACCCGATGCTCAGGTATTGAAAACGGGCATTGCTGAACTGGAAACGGTGATTACAGGGGTACGGAATTTGGGGGTGAGCGATCGCGTGTTTTGCCTTGACCTCTCAATTGCCCGTGGATTAGACTATTACACGGGAACGGTGTATGAAACAACACTCGTTGGTCATGAAGCCTTGGGCAGTATTTGTTCAGGGGGACGGTATGAAGAACTTGTGGGAATGTTTGTCGGGGATAAAATGCCAGGAGTGGGCATTTCCATCGGTTTAACTCGGTTGATGAGTCGGCTGATTCAAGCCGGGATGCTGGAGTCTTTCTCATCCACACCCGCTCAAGTGCTGGTGGTGAATATGCAAAGCGACTTGATGCCCTTATATTTAGACGTATCTCAGAAACTGCGTCAGGCGGGAATTAGTACGATTACCAATTTTGAAGAACGTTCTGTGGGCAAACAGTTACAGCAAGCCGATAAATGGGGAATTCCCCTTTGTGTAATTATTGGCTCTGAAGAAGCCGCCGACCAAAAATGCGGTCTGAAAAATATGAAAACCGGGGAGCAAATTGCCGTCAAGATAGAGCAGCTAGCTGATGAGGTGAGCAAGCAACTAGCATAAGGGCATTTCCGTAGAGACGTTGCATGCAACGTCTCTACAGAATGGGCAATTTTGTAGCATAAATGACAGACAAGAACAATGAACTACACTGCCACTAGAGCATCTTGGTAAGAGTTATGGTTTAAGCGGAAATGAACCTGACTCAGAGCATACCACGTTTGCTCACCGACCACTCCATCTACCACTAAGCCATGACGTTTCTGGAACGCTCGCACCGCTTGTTCTGTTTGTTCGCCAAAGTCACCATCAATTGGCGCTGAATAATCCTGAGTCAGATGCAGCACCCACTGTAAAGGAATCACCATATCATGTCTGCTGCCTCGATTGAGTACAGGCATATTAACCGGGGCGCCGTGATAAAGGGCTTGCCATGTTAGGGAATCGACAATACCATCAGCTTTGAGGAACATACTTTGCTGAAATTCCATCACAGCATCATGGACTGAGCGATCAAAATACCCCCCCATGGGACCTGTGTAAGTGCCGCAATGAGCTAGAAGCTTTTGCAGTTCTAAAACCTCAGCTCCCACCGAACCCAGTTGCAGTATAGGTTTGCGAACCGATGATTTAGCGGTGAGTCTAACCTTTGATGTCGTTTCCGGATTAAAAAGCGCTTGCATAGTACAGTTTTCATAAGGAGTGAGTTTGTACAGTATTGTGAACTACCAACATCAAATCAAAGATTATGATGTTGGCTTCGCGTCTTATTCGCCGATGCCGCCACACCAAAAGATGTATTGGTCTTACTTAGCGTTTCTGGTTGGATTCCAACCTTTATCTCCTCAATAGGGAGAACCCGCGCAGCCGCCCTGGTTCCCAAGGCTCAATTGTGTTTTTACCGCTTGGTTTTCGCGGTTTGTCACTAGAGTTATAGTCAATAATTTCAACACTCAACAATAACATATCTTATTAATTGATCACAAGGCAAGAAGTGCATAAGTTTACAAAAACAAGTTTTTCCTCACGGGCAATTTATCTCGCCGCTATACCTGTAGGGTTAGCGGGAGACTTCTTGCCATGTCTAGTTAAGGTACGGTTGATGCCTGGGAACTTATCCTAGCTAACCCAATCAGCCTTGTCATCATCCGATTGGACAATTGGGTTAAAGGATGTATTCAGTCTCAACTTAATCCTACAGTAGGTTTAACAGGAAATGATCCAAAAGCGATCGCGCCTAAGTAAGAAGGTTCAATCACGCGATCGCTTAATTAAATTTAACGGATTTTATCTGTGTAGCAGCGCTTAAGCTGTCACGCATTTAAATGGGGAATGGGTAGCGAGCTGGCTGGCTCGCATTACAACGATGCCAGCAGTTGTTGACATTAAGGTTTAAATGCCGAACAGCTTACTCAAACAAAAACTCTACAACCGCTAAGTCAACTTAAGCCCTGGGGATTGCCAATCGCGGAACCAAACGAAACAAAGTCCACCTAAGTCGAAAGAGAGAAAAACCAGGAGTGTGGAAACCCGCGCAGGCGGGTTTCGTTTGTGTAGCTGCGGTTTTAACCGCCCAATGAACGGTTAACTTGGCTCTAGGCGAGGATAAAATCACTCCTGTCGAGGGCATTTGCTTGAATCCCACTCAAGATAGCTAGGTCTGTATTGAAGACACTAATGCGAGTATCATTACCATCTTGAATCAGGTCAAGCTGTTGGAACGTGATGCCCAAACCACGAATGCCAATCCGGTCAATCTCTAGCTCAAAATCGGTAATCGTGTGAGCCGCACTGGGAACAAAGCCATTGACAATCCAGAACTGCTCTTCACCATTGCCACCCGTCATGGTGCTACCACCATCACCACCGAACAACAGATCATCACCGTCACCGCCTGAGAGTTGATCATTGAAGCCAGCAATCAGGATATCATCACCTTTGCCACCATCAAGGCTATTATTGCCTGAACCAAAAGAGGCATTAAGAATATCATCGCCATCGCCACCAAACAATTGATCATTGAAGCCAGCTAAAAGATTGTCGTCGCCATCGCCACCATCTAGGCTGTTATTTCCTGTACCAACAGAAGCGTTAAGGATATCATCGCCATCACCGCCCAAAAGTTGGTCATTAGAACCAGCAATTAGGATATCATCACCTTGACCCCCATCAAGCAGGTTATTTCCGCCACCATTTAAGGCATTGAGAATATCATCGCCTTGACCCCCATCAAGCACGTTATGACTGCCACCACTGGAAACATCAAGGATATCTTCACCCTTACCGCCTAATAAGTGGTCATTAGAGCCAGCTATTAGAACATCGTCACCATTGCCTCCATCAAGCAGGTTATTGCCGCCACCACTAGAGGCATCTAGGGTATCATGACCTTGGCCGCCAAACAACTGATCGTTGAAGTTAGCCAACAGTTCATCCTTGCCTTTACCACCATCAAGCAGGTTGTTTCCGCCACCATTGGATACATCCAGGCGGTCATCGCCAGCTTCACCAAAGAGTTGGTCGTAGCTATTGCCAATCAGCGTATCATTACCTTTACCGCCGTAGAACTGATTCCCACCAACGCTGCCTGAACCATCCACCTCATCGTTCCCAGCCAGGGCAAAGACGATGACGGGACTGTCAGTAATGGTGAAAACATCATCGCCAGAAGTGCCAAATATAGTTTTCGGAGGAATCTTTTGATTGCCAAAGTCGATATTGGTGACTATATCACCAGAGCCGAGAGTTACCTTCTGGCTACCACCGATAGGAAATGAATTACCCGTGAATGATAAGTTGTCAACCAGTAATCCTGAGTCAACAACGGTATCTCCCACATCCACAACCCCAATTCCCAGGGTAAAAGTACCGGCGGTTTGGAAAGTATAGGAGAAGGTTCCGAATCCAGTCTCTTCATTAAAAATGGTGGGAGAGGACACAAAAGAGCTATTTGTATTAGCCAGTGTGTTTAAGGTGTTCGAGACAATCGAAACGAAGCCAAAATCGTTGAAGAAAGTGGGCGTAGCTTCATTTGTGAGGAAGTTCCAATCAAAGCTCAATTGAGTGCCAGCTGACACGGTGACTGTTTGCTTGATTGCTGAACCAACAGTGGCATTGCCATTGCCCAAACCATCGAGGCTTCCGGAAGTCAACCCTAAGAAAGTTTCGAGCTGGGTATCGCTTACGGAAGTCCCGCCGTTAGTGAGTAACGCTTGATTGGTTCCCTCCGTTGGACCCGAACCAAAGGCAGCTGTCTCGATAGTAGTGTTACCTGTTGTTTGCCAAGGATCAAAGCTGCCCGTTTCAAAACCACCGTTAACACTCGGAAATGTCTGCTTCCAACCGGGGCGCAGCACCTCGGCAACGGTGTAACTACCTGGATTCAGGTTAGTGAAGGTATAGTCACCGTTGATATCGGTTTTCGTAGAGGTCTCACCGGGATCGAGCTGACCATTTTGATTATTGTCTAAGTAAATTGTCCAACCCGCCAAACCTGGCTCATTGGCATCTTGTTTTCCATCCCCATTAAGATCATTCCACTTACTGCCGCTAATTTCTGCTGGCTGAGGTACTCCGACAAATACATTATCGATCGCCCAGTTATCGAAGCCATTACCACTATGATTAACTTGACGCCAGCGGAAACTGGTGCTACTCGTCTGAGCTGCGGTGGGAATTGTTTCGCTGAGGGTTGTCCAACTGGTGAAGGCTTCCGTGTCATAGAGTCCGAGTTGAGTCCAACTGCTACCACCATTGATGGAATATTCCAGTACTACATCTTCCCCAGCATCAGCATTCTCACCACCATTGGAGCCATTGCCAAAAATCAAGTCAAAGAAGACTGTACCACCGCTGGAGACATCGACAAAGTTTGTAGTGGCAAGGCGAGAGTTCCCGCCAGAAGCACCACCGTTAAACCACAGGGAGTTCCCATCACTACCGACAAAGTTGCTGTTGGCTGTGCCGTTGGTGATCGTTGACCATTGGCTATTATCAATGTCTGGATCAAAGTCATCAACAACGCTGTTGAGGATCGGTGCTCCGACAGTTACATTATCGATTGCCCAGTTATCGAAACTATTGCCACTGTGAGCGATTTGCCGCCAACGGAAGTTGGTGCTACTCGTCTGAGCAGCAGTAGGAATCGTTTCCGTTAGAGTTGTCCAAGTGGTAAAGGCTTCGGTGTCGTAAAGACCAAACTGGTTCCAAGTGGTGCCACCGTTTGTGGAGTATTCCAGCACCACGTCTTCCCCTGGATCAGCATTTTCGCCACCATTGGAGCCATTGCCAAAGATCAGGTCAAAGGTAATCGTACCACCATTAGCGACATCTACCAGGTTGGTGATGGCAAAACGAGAGCTACCGCCAGCAGAACCTCCGTTAAACCATAGGGAGTTCCCATCACTGCCAACAAGGTTGCTATTGGCTGTACCGTTGGTGATAGTTGACCATTGGCTATTGTCAATGTCTGGGTCAAAGTCATCAAAGATTACGGGAACAACTGGAGGAAGGGTAGAGCCAGTCAGGGCGCTGTAGGCATTGAGCCGCCCACCTGAAACGGTTATTCCTTGTAATGCTGGAATTGGGTCAACGGTTGCCAGGATGCGATCCTTGACCTGTTGGGCTGTTAATGTGGGGTCTTGAGACCAAATCAAACTAGCAACACCTGCTACGTGAGGGCTTGCCATGGATGTTCCACTCTTGAAACCGTATCCACCCCCAGGAATCGTGCTATAGACAGAAGAGCCTGGTGCGCCTAGGTCTACGGAATTAAGTCCATAACTGGAAGTCCCAGACAGCTGATCGTTATGATTTGTGTTGGCTACGGAAATAATGTTATTTAGGTTATAGCTAGCAGGGTAATGGGGGGAGAAGTCGGTATTTCCACCAGTATTCCCAGCCGCCGCAATAAATAACTGTCCGGCTGCACCAGCCGCCGCGATCGCATCATACAACCCCTGGGAAAAGCCGCCCCCCCCCCAACTGTTGTTGGTCAGGTTAGCACCCATCATTGTGGCATATTCCACTGCCTGAATCGCATTAAAGGTACTGCCAGAACCTGAGGCGCCTAGGAACTTGAGCGCCATGATATTAGCTGACCAACTGACACCTGTCACACCGATACCATTGTTTCCTTCGGCAGCGATGGTTCCGGCTACGTGGGTGCCGTGACTGTTATCGTCAAACGGGTTGTTATCGTTATTAATAAAGTCCCAACCGTAGACATCATCGACGTAGCCATTACCATCATCATCAATTCCATTTCCGGCAATTTCTCCCGGATTTATCCACATATTATCGTTGAGATCGGGATGGTTATAGTCCACCCCGGTATCAATCACGCCAACGACTATATTGTTTCCAGTTTCAATATCCCAGGCTTCGGGAGCATCAATGTCCGCGTCAGCCGTACCACCTGTCTGTCCGGTATTATTTAACCCCCAAAGTTGATTGAATTGGGGGTCATTTGGAACAGTTGTATTGGTGGAAACGATATAGTTGGGTTCGATATATTCAACGGCGGGATCATTGCTATAGAGAGCGATGGCTTCAGCGACGCTCATCCCTTGGATTTGCCAAAGCTGAATGCCCAAGTTCTGAGTGGACTCTTTCACATTGGCGCCAAGGCTGGTTTGCAGAGCGTTAATTTGATTCGTTGAGGCAATTGATGGGTTAAATTTAATGATTACCTCACCGGGGTGGTAGTCTGTTCCTTCTACACCCATGGTGCTAGAGAGTTCTTGCACTAATGCTTGGATCTCAGGTGACTCCATCTCTCGCTTGGGCGCAACGGCTACCTGATTCGTACTCTCCCCCTGATCAGTACTCTCATCTTCTACGTCTACTGAACCATTGAGTTCAATTTGGCTATTTTCGGATAGATCCAACAAATCATCGTTAACTGACATAGTTCTCACTCCTTAAACAAAATTCCTTAGAAAATCCGATCGAGTGGCTATTTCACTCCAGTAGATTCGCTGCAACTCGTGAACCTTCACCGATTACTCTGGATTGGGCAGCGAATTTTACGCGAATGAGCGATTTTTTTAACAAAACTTTACACAACCTGAACAGTCAGACACAGGATTCACTCCTTCACGCTTAATGCAAGTCAAAACTGATGCAACGAAACACTGTATCTGGGAGGTTTCCACTTTCGGGCGTAAGTCCTCAAAAATTAACCTGAACTTAACCTTACTTATGCAGTCCTAAGGTTAGAACATCGATATCTAGGTGAGGAATATAAGAGTTTCTGCGCCGTAAATCCAAATAGTTAACAAAACTTATGAGTAGAAAAATAACCCACTGTCCCAGCCGGCATTGAAACCCTAGTCATTTGCCTAAATCCAATTGTAAATGTAAATATTTTTAACAAAGACTGACCTATTGCGTAAAATCTTCCCCATCAGCCAGAGTGATCAGGTGAACGGTTAAACTGTTGCGATTCGCAGAGTGATTCCGTCGCGTCAGACATCTGAAATAGATACTGGTAATAATTCTGCTTTTTGAACAAAATAGTGAAAGAGGTCATCTGATGAACTTATTACTGGGAATTGCTTTATTTGCCATCGGCTTCCTCTTGGCAATCATTGGTGGGTTTTGGACACTAATCCTCGCGTTTATGGATCATTGGGGTTGGGGATTGGCTTGTTTATTCATTCCCTTCGCCGGTTTAGTCTTTATTATCATGAAATGGAGTAATCAATCGGTCAGGCGTTCTTTCTTCCTACAGCTTGCAAGTTTACCTTTGACAGGATTAGGACTAGTTTTTGGCGGACTCTCTGCCTTTAACTTCATGTCAACTAATACAATTACCCTATCTGAGGATGACATCTTCGTAGAAGTACCAGAATCAGAGGCATCTATAGATACAGAACAAGAGTCATCTGCAACACAAACACCTGCTAGTTCTCCTACTCCTGATGTGGCTGTATCTCCATCTCCAACTTCCCCTGTATCTCCTACGCCTAATACCGCTGCATCCCCTACTGCCAAACGCGACTATACTCAATATATGCTGATTGGTTATGCGGCTTCCGACCAGGGAGATTATCAGACAGCTTTAATTAATTTCAAAAGGGCATTGAATGAAAGACCAGGAGATACTTATGCAACCAAAGCAATTGAAAATACGGAAGCGATCATTAATCGCAACCCTTAGTAGGGCAACGCAGAAGTAAAACGTTAAAATCAAAGTTTCAGTTTAGTGGTCATGATTCATTGATTTTACAGGTTGTGTTGAGTGGATGAGGCACTAGATAATTCAGTTGGCTCAGGACATTGAAGAGAGTAAACTTAGATAATTATGAGTGATAAAAATGTATGAGATTGTCAGATTGAAGCGAACAAAAGAACGGATGAATAAAAAGCAGTTAGAAAAGGAGATTAATAGATGTCTAATACATCTCAAAAGACTGAATTACTTAATTTACTTCTTGACGCGAAACAAACTGTCCCAGGAAGTATAGAGCGAAGGCAAAGTGTAACCAAACTGGTTGATCGAATCCTGCGATCGCGCCCAATATGCCGTCCGCTAAAAGACCAACCCCTATCTAATGCTTGCCAAGACATTTATCAAGCCGCACGCCAGCAACTTTTGGGTACTCTGTACTCGGATATTGACCGCTACAATCCTGAAAATGAATCCCTAAGACAATGGGCAAATATAAGGATGCGGGAAGCCTTTCAAGAAATACTCACTGACAATCGCCTGAAACAGCTAGCTCTAGAAGCAAAACAATATTCAGCCCAAACACAGCAACGCCAATATCTCTTAACTGAACTGGTTAATGCGATTCAACTATCTCGGAGACTTATCCGTCCTCATCGAGGTGAACTAAACAGTGATTTTTATAACATAATTTATGATGATGCCGTCAATCGAACCTTGCTTTATGTTTTCCAAAAAATTGACTTATATGACCCGGAACGAGGGAATGGGGTATTTATGAATTGGGTTAACTTTAGACTGGATAGAACATTAAGAGATATTCGAGCATCTTACCAGATTACCCAAGACGAGCCGATTGCTATCGAAGAAATAGATAATCTGGGAACAACTGAGGCGGCTCCCACGACATTTGAAATAATCATGCATTATATAGAACGTGATCCCGATGAAATTTTTAAACGGGAATTGATTCAAAAACATCCCAACGCCAGCTTCCAAGCTATATTTTTAGCGAAACGCATTCAGGGGAAAAGCTGGAAAGAGATTTCACAAGACTTGGGAATTCCTGTGACAACCTTAAGTAGTTTCTATTGGCGCTGTATTCAACGGTTTGCCCCAAAAATTAGACAGTACGTCCAAGACTGCGCGTAAACCTAAAAAGGAGAAAAAGTCATGATTACTATTGATAATAAAGTTAAGCTAAGTTGGCAAGTACATCAAAAAGCCAAACAGTTTCGTCAACACCAATCCACCCCGTTCAATTTTGTCAACGCCCAGCAGGTTTATCTGAATACCTTAGCCGTGTATGCGGTGAATGACTACCTCAAGCGCCAAGGAATAGAGACAGACTTGAGGGCAAGTGATAGCTGGGACCCATTAATGCAGTCTTTAGTCAATATTGCCGATTTAAAGGTTAAACGGCAAGGTCAATGGGTAAAATTAGAGTGCCGTCCTGTATTCTCGGATACAAACTTTGTTTACATTCCAGCAGAAGTTTGGGAAGATAGGATTGGCTATGTTGCAGTAGGGATAAATGAATCCCTCACAGAAGCAACATTACTCGGTTTTACTCCAACCGTGACAACGGAGGAGTTATCCCTTAGCCAGTTCCAATCTCTGAATGATTTGCTCAAGTGTCTTACACCCAAAAGTGAATCATTACCTCTAGTTAACTTAAGTCGATGGTTTGATAATATCGTGGCAGAGGGTTGGCAAACTGTTGAAGCTTTACTAGGTACACCAGAAGTTAGTCTAGCATTCAGAAGTATCAATCCGGCGACGGTTAAGCGGGGGAAAACAATTCAACTGAAAGACCACACTCTAGCACTTATACTCGACCTGAATCAAGACAATGAACAAAACATTCGCATCCGTGTCAAGGTTCGTTCCTTAGCGAGTAACACCTCTTTACCCGAAGGGATCACCCTCAGGGTACTGGATGAAACAGGAGAACCTTTTCTAGAAACTAAAGCTGGAAAGGCGGATAGTTCCATTCAAACTAAACCCTTTCAGTTTATTGAACAACCTGAAGAAAAATTTACCGTTAAAGTGGTGCTAGGGGAGGAGAGTATAACGGAGAATTTTTTAATTTAAACTGAGGAAAGCAGGAACATAACTATGGGTAAAGTCGTTAAACTTAATCTAGAACATGGGGATTTTAGCCAAGGGTTTCAGATTACCCTAGAAATTAGCGACGAGAGTTTTCCGCACCGTCAAATCCGAACGGGTGGTAGTTTACCCGCTAATTTACAGGTTTGGGCAAACTATGATAATTGGCAGAAAACTTATCGCCGCTTAGAAACAGCATTCAGGCGCCCGGTTATTTTAGATGATGAAACCGAATTACTTCCCCCTGTTTCTGCTGACGAATGTCAAGTTTTATTTGAAACCCTAAAAGGCAGTATTAATCATTGGCTTAGCGCTGAAGAGTTTCGCCGTGTCAAAGAGCAATTACTTAGAGAGTTAGACGAAGAAGAAGAAATTCGCGTCATTGTCCGCACCAGTGAATATAACTTACGGAAATTACCCTGGGATGCGTGGGAGTTTTTGGATGAGTTTCCCAATGCTGCTGTGGCGATTAGTCCGACAGAACATGATGTAGGAACTCAGGTTAAACCGAAAAGTAAAGTCAGAATTTTAGCAATTTTAGGCAATAGCCAGGGAATTAATATTGCCAGAGACAGAGGTTTACTGGAAAATTTACCCCAGGCGGATGTCCGCTTTCTGGTTGAACCGCAACGTCAAGAATTTGAAACTCTGTGGAGTGAAGAATGGGATATTCTTTTCTTTGCGGGACATAGTTACTCTCAAGGAGATGGCGATTGCGGTTATATTTATATTAATCAAACCGAAAAGCTAGGGATTAGCGAGTTGAAAAATACCCTAAAAAGAGCGATAAAGAAAGGGTTACAACTGGCGATTTTTAATTCCTGTGATGGCTTAGGATTAGCGAATGAGTTGCAGCGGCTGAATATCCCGCAAATGATTGTCATGCGGGAACCTGTACCGGATAAGTTTGCTCAGGAATTTTTGAAATATTTTCTGGAATCGTTTTCTAGTGGCAAATCGTTATATAGTTCAGTACGAGAAGCACGGGAAAAACTCCATGACTTATCGGATATTGAGAGAAGGTTTCCGGGTGCAAGTTTGTTACCTGTAATTTGCCAAAATCCCACAGTTTTACCAGTAAAATGGGAGGATTTTTTGGCAAAGGCAAAGCCTGAGGCGGAATCAGGGGAGTCGATTGAACCTCCAGTTTTATCTGAAGATAAAGAGACATTACCCAAACAGATTTCTCTGAAAAAGTCAGCGAGTGAAGATAAATCCCTTCAGGTTTCACCCCCAGCAAAAAAGCCAATCGGTAAACTCATAGCTATTGGACTTTTGGGGGGGGCGATTTGTCTTTCAGCCATCAGTGGTTGGTTATGGTGGAAACGCCCGATTTGTTCATTGAGCGATAGTCGGATACCCTTAATGATTAATATGCCCCAAGGACAACTCTTTAACTATGGGGGAAGTACAACTTGGGTTCCTATTGCTCAACCCTTTCACGAACAGCTCAAGACAGCCTTGCCCGATTTTCACCTCAATCCACCTAAGTATAGTGGTTCAGTTGAGGGAATTCAACAGGTATTGGGAGGCTATTTTGCGTTCAGTTTATCCTCTACCCATCTGCAAAAAAAAGATTTAGCAGAGGCTAGACAGCAAGGCTATGAACTGATTCAGAGGTCGGTAGCGATTGACGCGATCGCAGTCGGGGTAAATCCTCAACTCAATGTTCCTAACTTAACCCTAACTCAGCTTAAAGATATTTATACCGGAAAAATTCGTAACTGGCAACAAGTGGGGGGTTCAGATTTGCCAATTACTCCCTACTCCCGCCAATCTGATCAAGGCGGAACAGTGCGATTTTTTACCGATGCGGTTTTAGGAGGACAACCGTTTAATACCCAAATTGTCCAATTTGTTAGTTCGACAACCACGGGAATCGGTAAAGTTAGCAATGATCCAGGCGGTATTTACTACGCCTCAGCACCAGAACTTGTCTCTCAATGTGGAATTCGTCCTTTACCTTTGGGGCTTCCGGGAAAGGCTCCAATTGCTCCCTATCAGGGTGACTTAGTTCCACTGGAGTCTTGTCCCCAGCAGCGCAATCAGATTAATTTCGCCGGATTCAAAAGTGGAGAGTATCCCTTAACTCGAAACTTATTTGTGATTATCAAAGATTTTCCCGGCGAGAATAATACTCAAGAACAAGCGGGGAGAGCGTATACTAATTTGATATTAACGGGTAAGGGTCAAGGGATGGTAAAAGAACCTGGATTTGTTCCTGTTGCTCAGGCTTGTCCGTCGCCCTAGGGGAGCAGAGGTTGTAGAGACGTAGCATGCTACGTCTGGGAGCAGAGGTTGTAGAGACGTAGCATGCTACGTCTGGGAGCTGGGGGAGATGTTAGCTGTTGGTGTTATTTCTGCATTCTTGCACTAGAATGCAGAGGGCAGATAACAGAAGGCTCCAGGGGGTAAAATGAAAAAGTCTCAAGTAATCTATTTTAATCGCCTGAGTAGAAAGGAGCTTACATTTGACTCAGGTTGGCAACAGCAACTCAATATCTAATAAAAAGATAGTTTTTGTTCCCGAATCTTGAGGAATCACCGCCACATGACGGGCAATATTAACCGTATCAGAACGACGATAGGATTCCGGTAAAAGCCGAATTGCTGAAAGTGGCACATCTATTAAAATAGGCGCTTCAGCTACGGGAATGCCATAGATTTCACCGACTTGATTTTGCATAGTTACCAGATATCCTCCTCCTGTGGCGGCTTCCGGTAAGCTTTCTTTGAAAAAACGCTGATATAAATCAATTACCGTAATGTCTTCTTCGCCAGAATGAGTAACTCCCACCTGATTCATCCCACTCCCATGAACAGGGGCGCGATTCAAGATTTTGTAGACGGATTCAATGGGTAAGGCTAGATACAATTTCCCTAGAGTAAAATGAATTAATTTTAATGCCTGTGTCGTCTTTTGTGAAAGGGCAAGTTGCCTTTTGTTCGATTGATTGTTCATTACATTACTATTCATAACCAAAACCCTTCTTTAGACAATAAAAATTACAGTGGGTAGATAAGCTGCAAGGCATTTACAGCATTTTCCGCTCTTATGGAATACGTTTGATCCCCCTAAATCCCCCTTAAAAAGGGGGACTTTAACGTGTCGTAAACTCGGACGCCAGGAAATAAATTTCTTACCTTTAAGCTCAAGTAAGCTCTAGCTTACTAAAATCAAGGATTTTAACCCGTTTTAACAGGTTTAAGCTTTTAGCCTGAACTTTAGTTCAGGACTTAAGTCAGCGCTAATAAAAAAGGACAAAGAACGAATGACTAATGACGAACAAAACTATTTTCGTGGATAATATCTTTGAGCGAGCCGACAAACTCTTGTTCTAAATAAGGCTTAGTGAAATACCCACTCGCCCCCAACTGCATCGCTAACCAGCGATGTTTTTGACTGCTGCGAGAGGTTAGCATGGCAACGGGAACCCTCGACAACTTCGGATCTTGACGCCGTTGACTGAGAAACTCAAACCCATTCATATTCGGCATCTCAATATCACAAACCACCAACTGCACCGATGCACTTTGCTGCAACTGGTTGATCGCCTCTCGACCATCCCGCGCCTGTAACACCCGAAAACCCGCCCGTTCTAGAGTTAGCGCTAAGGTTTGTCGCAAAGCCACCGCATCATCGACAATCAAAATTGTCGGGACTTGTACCATTGTGATGGGAGTGGTGGTATCCTCTGAACTAATCACCGTACCTGGAGAAGTATCCTGACGCACAGGAGTCGCCGTTGGCGTCGTCGCTCCATGGACAAATTCCAACAATGCAATACCATCAACCACCGGCATTACCGTCCCATCCCCCAAAATCGTACAACCGTAGGTATAACTAGGAGGAGAAATCGCCCCACCAAAAGGTTTAATCACCAATTCTTGTTCCGTCACCAGACGCTCAACTTCCACAGCAAACACCTGCTGATCCTGACGCAGTATCAGCATAGGTAACTCCCACGTCTTTGGCGCCGCCACTGAACTTAACGTTTGACTCGCCAAGTTCTCCGGTAAGGGACGCTGATACTCCAACAGTTCACCTAATCGATAGGTTGTTATCAATTCTCCCCGCCAATGAAGAAACCGTTGCGCCCCGGATTTTTTAACTTGGTTGGCTTTAGGAATAATAATCTCTTCGATACTGTCAGAGGGTAACGCCAGCACCGTCGAACCGACGAAACAGACTAATAATTTAGCGATGGTTAGGGTTAAAGGTAGACGTAAGGTAAACGTCGTACCGCCTCCCGGCGTCGAAGTTACAGAAATTTTACCTTTAAGCGATCGCAGCTGAGTTCGTACCACATCTAAACCAACCCCTCGTCCCGATAACTCACTCACTTGCTGGGCGGTAGAAAATCCTGGCTCAAAAATATATCCCCACAAACTCCCCTGGGACGTCGTCGCCAATTGTTCACTAGATAACAATCCCAACTCCACCGCCCGACGCCCAATCCGTTCTGCATTTAAGCCTTGACCATCATCCCGAACTTCAATAATTGTTTGACTCCCCTTGTGATAAGCGCGAATTTCAATCTGTCCCGATTCTGGTTTCCCCCCTTGACGCCGGATTTCAGGAGACTCAATTCCATGATCAAAGGCATTTCGGAGTAAATGCAGCAACGGATCAGAGAGTTTTTCCAACACCGCTTTATCAACCAAAACACCTGTTCCGGTTAATTTCAAATTCACCCGTTTGTGATATGTATTAGACAGTTCCCGTAATACTCTAGGAAACCGATTCAACACCTCCCCAATCGGTAACATCCGCGCCCACATCAGCTCATCCCGCAAGTGGTTGATCACCTTCAGCTGCTGTTGGGTGGTTTGATCAGATTTCTTAGCAAACAGGGCGATATCGTCAACGGCTTCTTCAAGCTGCACCATTTCTTCTAAGATCCCTTGGATTTGGGAATAGAGAACGCCGTAGCTATCCATTTCCAAGGAGTCAAAGTCTGCTAATGTCTTTAGCGTTACATCCGTGGAGTGATCAGAATGGTGAAGTCCGAGCGATCGCACATCAGCACTTCTAGGAACGCGACGATCCATCTGAGCAGAACCCGACATCATCCCATAACTGTACCGTTCTGGCGCGACCAGTATCTTATCCGATACATGCTGCAATTTATTCACAATCTGCCCAAATCGAGTAAATCGATCTAGCAATGCTCGCGCGGCTACCTGTAATTGCTGATTCTGGAGTGATAAACCATTGCGGTTAATCGCTAATTCCCCAACCAAGTTATTCATCCGTTCGAGTCGATCTAAATCCACCCGCACGGATAAATTAGGCGTGGGTGCTGGTGAACGAGGGCGCGTGGATTCAACGGGATTGAAACTCGTATTCGGATCGAGTATCAAAGAGGGAGACTGGGCGATATGACGTTCACCCGATTGGCTCTTAACTAACGGATTCCCCTGAAACAGGGTTAATTGTGACGCCTCTTTCAGGGAGGGAAGTTGATCAAAAACTTGCTCAATCGATTGAATGGCAAAATCCAGGTTGAGCGGTGCGGCGGGAACTAATGCAGAGGTTTCAGGTACGACATCCGGTTCGACTTCCGTAATGGTTTCGGGAGTAGCCAGGGAGTGATCCTCGGTTTGGTTGAACAAAGATGTCGCTTGCTCAACCCATTCTGTATCTAAAATCTCCTGATTCTCAGGATTACCAAAAATATCCTCTAAAGAAGGAACTGATGATGTAGATTCTGCTGTGGCTGGCAGGGTATAGGGTTCAGTCTCTTGAGAAAATAGTTCAGCCAGCAACGGAAGCGTTTCGGGTGAAGATGCGATCGCATCGTCTTCTGTAAATGCTTCAATCGGTTGCACGGCGAACTCTGGAGCTTCAACGGAAACGTCTGTGAAGGGCAATCCTAATCCCCAATCACTCTCCTCCCACTCACCCGAAGCCGTTGCTGGAGATTTAGCGAGGGCGACTAATGCTTCACCAGGATTTCCTCCCGTCGTCTGTTCACCGGAGAGAACAGCTTGACGGCTGAGTTCAAAATCAGCCAGTGCCAATTTTGTAATCTCTACAGCCCTTTGGGGGTGAGCCTCTAACGCCTGTTGTGCCCTTTGTGCGATCGCGCCAAATCCGGGCAGGTTTAAGAACTCAGCAAATCCAGCAAAAACGTCAAGTTGGGCGCGTAATTCTCCCGCCACTTCATAGTCTTGAGGATTTTTCACCACCGTAGCAAGGCGTTCCAATCCTTCGGCGACATCGACTTCAAAAATAGATACCGCCATATTGATCCCCAATTCGGCGGAACTGGGCATATAATAATTATCCGCCTGCGTCAGGGCATCTCCCAATCGTGCCTCAATTTGGTCAAAAATGGGAGTCCCTGTGGCTAAAGCTGCTTGAGGATCAAAGTAACCCGTGGTAATTTGCGATTTCAGGGGCAAACTCAGGCAGTCATAAGCTTGCAGCAGTTTATTTTCTAGCTCTATGTCAATCTCTACGGTATCACTATAGAGTGCCTTAAAGATATTTTCCAAGCGGTGAGCTAGAGTCGCGATCGCCTCTAATTCTACACTGGCTGCGCCCCCTTTTAGCGAGTGGGCGGCTCGCATTAATTCGTGAACTTGGGCAGTAGTGCGCTCATCTTTTAGATTTAATAACCCGGTTTCAATGATCTGTAAAAGTTCTGGGGCTTCGGCAATAAAAAACTGATAGGCTTGGTCACGAATATCGGGATTGATTGCCATGGTTTTTCCTGGTTTATTGGTTATTTATGAACGGTGTGTTGGGCGAAGCATTCGCGTTGTAATTTTGACAGGCAACCGATCAATCTAGGCGCGAATGCTTCGCCCCTACGTTACGAAACGAAACGCAACGAAACGAAACGAAACGAAACGAAACGTCGCGAATATCGGGATTAATTGGCGATCACCCTAAATTCAATCAACAAATGACGAATGAAAAATGATTAACTCAATTTAAACTGACCCACTTCTGCTTGTAACGCTTGCGCGACTTGTCGGAGTTGTTCAAATGAGTAAGATACGTCACTGGCTCCTGTGGATGTGTGTGCGGCAATGTTTGCTACTTTTGTCATGGTTTCAGTTACAGATTCAGCGGCTTGTGTCTGAATTAATGTGGCATCTGTAATGGCTTCAACGAGTTTACTAATCTTGGCGGATACGGTGGTAATTTGGTTCAGGGAGGCGCGGGTTTCATCTACGAGTTTTGTACCCATAACTACCTGTTCTGTACCTGCTTCCATTGCAGTTACCACCTCGTTAGTTTCCGCTTGAATCGCCGCCACAAGCTTTTCAATTTCACTCGTCGCATCGGCTGACTGTTGTGCCAGCGATCGCACTTCGTCGGCAACCACCGCAAACCCTCGTCCTTCTTCCCCGGCGCGGGCTGCCTCAATGGAGGCGTTGAGCGCCAGCAAGTTGGTTTGGGCGGCAAAGGTGCTAATCAGGTTAACGACGGTGGAAATCTTTTGTGAGGATTCACCCAAGTGTTTGACTTTTTTCGCCGTTTCTGCTACTGTTTCGCGGATGGCGAGAATCCCGTCTACAGTACGGTTCATCGCCACGTCTCCTGCTTGTACCATTTGAGACGCTTCTTGCACAGCGGTTAAGGCTTGTTCAGCGTTATTCGCGACCATTCGCACCGACTGAGCCATTTCTTGGGCGCGGTCAAGAGCGACGGAAATTTCTTCGGCTTGGTGCAGCGCTTCTTCTGCCAAGGATTGAACCGCAACTTCATTAAAGCTCGTGGTTTCAGCCACTTGACCCGCCGCCGCTTGCACCTGGTTAACGATTTTCCGCAGGTTAGCAACGGTAGCATTATAGGAGTCCGCGATCGTACCAATTTCATCTTCCGTGACTCGTGCGCGAATGGTTAGGTCACCTTTACTAATCGGGTCTACTTCCTTGAGCAGTTCCAAAGCTCGGTGTTGCAAACCTTCTTTCAATTGACGCTGTTCTTCCGCCAGGTTTCGCGTTTGGTCAAGTAGAGTCAGTCGGTCAAGAGACAGTCGCATTTGGTCGGCTAAGCGTTGGAGGAAATCGATTTCCTCTGGCTGCCATGGGTGGGAGTTCTGGCAGTGGTGAACGCTGAGCAAGGCAAAGGGTTGACCTTGAGACAGGAGTAAAACATCTAGGGTAGACTTTACTTCTAGATGTTCCATAAACTTTAACTGTTCAGCCGATAACCCAGCGGCGGTAATATTGGTGATTGCCACAATACCGTCATCGCTGTGAGTGGCAAGCTGTTTTGGCGACAGGGGGGGATGTTTGATATTGCTATTAAACGCATGAAACTGACCGGGCGTCACGGATTCAGCCATAGCCTCGCCACTGCCGTCAGAGTTGAGACGATAAACAATTACCCGATCCGCTTTATAGATTTTGCGAGCATTAATCACCGCGATATCAAAGATATCTTGGATCGCTTGGGCGTCAAAGGAACGGACACTGGTAATTTCTGCCAATAAGTTTGCCTTTTCTGCTGCCAAGGTTTGTTGCTGCACCAAACTTCCGAGCTGTTGAGCCATGTCGTTGATGTTTTTACCCAAGACAGCCAGTTCGTCTTCCCCAGCCACGTTTAGACGGGTATCCAAGTCTCCCTGACCAATTTTGGTTACCGCGTCGGCGGCACTCACAATTGGGGTTGTAGCGCGGTTGGCAATGGCGGCGGCTACCGCTGACACCAGCAAAGCGGTGAGCGCTGTACCACTAGCTAGAGCGAGAAGTAACTGTCGCTGCGGTTCAAACGCAATCTTGGTTGGCGTGGCTACAGCCGCACTCCAGGGAAGTTTTGGCACACCTTCAAGTTCGTGTAAGGGAGCATAAGCTAACAAGTCTTGACTGTTATCAATCGTGTCAGTTGTCACCGTACTTCCTGGCTTGCCTGCAGTTTTCAATTGCTCAAAGTGAGCAAACACTTCTGCGGCATTCTTTTGCTGCTTATCCGGCTGGTTGGATACGAAAATTTCAGGCGTTTCTTCAGACAAGTCAATTAGGTGGTATTGGTCACCGCCAGCGCCGAAACTGGAAACCAAGTCATCAAGAGCTTCCACAGGCATACGAGATCGAATAGTGCCAATGGTTTTACCCGTGACTTGATCTTTAACGGGTGCAGCAATGTGGATCACAAACTTCCCACTGGAATCAGAGATCCCAGGGTTGCCAATATAGGGTTGATCCAGTTTGAGGGCGGCTTGAATGTAATCGCGATCGCTGTGGTTACCTAAAGGCTCTCCCTGAGACTGTACAATCACATTGCCATTGAGATCAAACACGGCAATGCTGTCATAGATTTTGTAAAATTCGATGTAGTTGTCCAGAGTGGTTTGTTTTTGAGCCAGGGTTGTTGATTCAACCAGTTTGGGATCAGTGAGAACTTGCAGACTCGCCATAACCTGAATATCCCCGTAACGTTCCCGCATGAAGCGAATCACCTTATCTTCCATCCCTTCAGCCCGGGCGATTTTCGCTTCGGCAATTTCTGTAACAACCGCTCGGTCAGCAAAATAGTAGGCGGTGATTCCAGTCACCAGTACGGGAAGCGTACCAATCAGGATTGCCACAGCCGTGGCTTTATTTCGCAGATTCAGCCGTTGCCACCAAGAGGTTGATGAATGTTGTGTGGGAATAGTTTGATTCTTTGCCTTATAGCCTCCCCCATCAGGTTCTAGTCGTTTGAGAGCGTTTGGGGTTGGAGTCGAGAGGCTGTGAGCAGAAAGGGGATAATCCATGAGTGCTGCGCCATCATCACTAGATGTCAGCTTGGAAATAGCACCGTTATTCTTGGCGGAATTTGTGTTGGGTGATGTTTGAGTCATGATATGAACCTCATCGTTGAACATCAATAGGGTAGAAAGGATAGTACTCAACTGATCCGCAAGCCAAAGGAAAGCCTTGCGTTTGGTTAAGCAATACCGGATAGGTTATGAAATTAAGCAGAATTTTTTTGGCGATAGTTGTCAGCCGTCTTCAATTGGCTGCTTTCGAGAGATTTTTGATAGACGCCAATCGCAGTTAAAACATGCTTCTCGAATAGCAAGTAACACAAATGACAAAATCTACTGAGTTTTGGGCATTGCTTCGGTAATGGCTGTACCATCGAGAACGGCTAACATCTCACCCGTGGATTTCACCCAATATCCCCGCAAAAATGGAGCAAGTTCGGGAGTAACGGGAGCAGAGGGTGGGGATTGAATCCCATCGGGATTGCACCACTCAATATCTTCGACACGGTTTACCACAAGTCCTAGTATCTGACTTTTGACTTGGGTAGAGGTTTGTGACGGGGAAGGAGTATTTAACACAATTGCCGTGTAATTTGAAGCACCGGTTATCTGCTGATACCACGGCGTGAGTCCGACTAAATGTCCGACATCCACCATCCAAAGAATCTCACCCCGCCAGTTATAAACACCCATAACCCAAGGGGGTGTATGAGGGATGGGGACAATCTGACCCATGGGAATATTCAACACCTCAGTTAACTGACGAACGGACAACAAAGCGGTTGTATCCGGTAGCAGATGAAACCGCAAAAACTGTTCTGTTTCACTAGCTACAGACGCAGGCGATCGCAGCTGGATCTGCATGGACGATGAGAAGAGGTTTTGGGTTGATAAAGTGTCAGACATAGTCACGAACCGTTTTGTTTGTAGTAGGCACTTTAGTGTTTGTAGTAGGCACGAAGCGTGCCTTATGCTTGACTTACCAGCACTAAAGTGCTGACTAGGAACACTTTAATTAGGTGCGAATGAGCTGTTTAACAGTGCGGACGAGTTCGTTTTGATCAACGGGTTTAGCTAGGTAAGCATCTGCTCCCTGTTTCATTCCCCAAAACTTATCCATTTCACCTCCTTTTGTCGAACAAATAACGACAGGAATATTGCTGGTTTCAGCCGCTGCTTTTAATTCGCGACAAACTTCAAAACCACTGCGACCCGGTAGCACGATGTCTAAAATAATCACATCCGGTTTTTGCGTGCTAATTTTAGTCAGAGCCTCTTCGCCACTATGAGCGACCAAGACATTGATCCCACCTTGCTGTAAGCAACTGGTGATAATTTGCATATCCGTTGAGGAATCTTCAACAACTAGAG
The DNA here is from genome assembly GCF_040226375.1 of Coleofasciculus sp. G2-EDA-02. NCBI lineage: Bacteria > Bacillati > Cyanobacteriota > Cyanophyceae > Coleofasciculales > Coleofasciculaceae > Coleofasciculus > Coleofasciculus sp. G2-EDA-02. The sequence goes on from NZ_JAVKEW010000152.1 coordinate 45,573, forward strand.
CTGTTCCCATGGTAATTACCTAATGAATACAAAAGAAATTGGTCAATGATAGTTAGTGTCAGACTCACGTCAATTCATCGCCTTACTAACCCTGAACGATGAACAAGCAACAATCAATAAACACCCTGTTTTATATGCTTGTGGAGTACAGTGAGCAGATCTCTAGAACTTAAAGGTTTGCTCAAGAAATCCGATGCACCAACAAACTTAGCGTGAAGTCTATCCGCTGCCCCATCTTTTCCGGTCAAAAAAACAATCGGCGTTTTTTGGAAACAGGACAGTTTGCGTAATTGAGTGCAAAGCTCATATCCATTTACATTTGGCATCACCAAGTCTAAAAAGATTAGATCCGGTTTTCGTGCCAAAAGAGTTGGAATGGCTCGCAGGGCATTTTCCACACCAATAAATCGGTAACCTGCCGCCCCGATTACTTTTTCCATGGTGTGAATCACCCAACGACTGTCATCTACACAAGCAACCAGGGATTTAGTTGCATCTACGTTTGCACTTTTGAGTGGTATTTTCGGTAGGTTAGCTTTCCCAGAGGTGGGGGCAATACCCGTGGGATAAGCTTTAACCTTCTCTTTCCCTGGCTCTGCGAGGTGTCGTGGCGAGACGTGCCGTGGCGAGACGTGCCGTGGCTCGTCTCTACATTTTTCTCGGCTTTCTTGCTTGTGAGCACCAACATTTTCTCTATGCCTTGCCGTATTGGGGGTGGGTGCTGTTAAATCGGGAATGTTACTTAGTTCTACCCAGCCTAATTCCAGGTAAGGGATTAACGCTTGGGCAATATCCACAACATGCCGACGCTGTTTTACCGCTAAGTCAAGCAATGTATGTTGTCCGTCGAGTAGGTTAGTTAAAGTTTGGTAAACCTCGACGGAACGGTTTTTGCGTAACTGTTCCGGTTGTTTGATCACGGGGGCTTGATTAGGAGAATAATCCGCAAGCTGGGCATTCTGCCAAGTCTGCCACAAAGATTGTACCTGTGCGATCGCTTGATCAATTTCAATCAAAACCAGTTTCGTGGGTAACGAATAATTATGCTGGATTTGATGGGTTACTTGCTTCGCTTGCACGAGATCGAACACAACCTCAGTAAGCACCGCACGAATCATGTTGGCAGCTTGTTCTGGAGTGATTCGTCGCTGCTTGACCCATAGAGACAATAGCTGATAGTCCCAGCATGTTTTAGAATTAATACTGGCTAAATCACGCCGAATTGTATCAGGATGAGTCAAAATTTGAGGGCAGTGAATGGCTAAATTGCGTTGCCACCGTCTCACAGGATGAACTCCTCCTGTGGCATAAAGAATACCGCCCAGGTACAAAAAAAATATCCATTGGTGTCCCTTTGGATCGTTCAACACCAGTTCACCACTAAACTGAAATCGCTGCAAGGTTCTAAGAGACCGAACTTGCTCTAGGGAAGAGAGCGTTGGAGTTGAGATTACAGAGGGAATTTGTCTAGCCGTCATCGGTTTCTTGCTATGACTAAGGGATTAACAAAAGCCGGAAATGTCTAATAGTGTCGGTGTTTTATACCCGCGTTAGACTTCAGCCGCTTTTGCAGGGAACAATTAAGCTTGGAGTCCTTCAGCGTTGTGCCACAAATTATTTGGCGCATTCAGTTATCCAAAACTTTAGAGATTCAAAATTAGTCAATCGCGAGTGGTAGAGGTCCCTAGGTGGGTCAACTCTTTTCGGGGAGAATAAGATGTGCAGTTGGTTGGTCTGCGACTGGTCACTCCTGATCGGCTAAGAGTTGAGCTTTTAGAGATTGTCTTACACGTTAGACAATCTGTAATACAGACTAACTTACTTTCCCATGTTTGTCTAGAGGAATCGGAGCTGAAGTGACTATTTGAGGTAAGTTTTAGACAAAGCTTTACAAAAGACTCCGTTTCCTAAAGTTCAGGTTAATCCTTCGTCAGAATTTATTGAAAATAATAGGTAAATTAACTCAGTCTATAATTCTCCTTAACCTCGACACTTGATTTCAATGGGGTGCAAGTTCAAGGATTTAAAATAGTAAAAATTTTATCTATTCAAGAGATTATTTATAATTCAAAAAATTTAATTTTTTCGGGGTATTATTAATATATCTTTACATCAAAAGTATTGGCTTGGCGGTTAAAACCGCAGCTACACAAACAAAACCCGCCGACGCGGGTTTTAAAATCCTTAATCTTCCGTTATGACAAATGACATCTAGCCTTCGCTCAAATTCATCTGACCTCGAAATCCTGTAACAATGCGGCTGCCATCTTTGAGGATATGAATCTCCATTTGATCAGAAGCCCAGGTAATTTGGTCTTTTAATGCGGGATTAAATACACGGACGCGCTGATTTCGAGATGAGACGGGTGAATCGGGGGAATTAATTGCTAAGGATTCGACAAAGGGACCATCGACTAAAATATCGAGTTGTCGTAATAACTCTTGTGCGCCTGGAGGTGCATCAGGTGATTGCAGTTCTCCTAAAGTAAATCCACTAAATGACATAACATTTAACCCCGCCGCTTTGAGTTTCTTGGCTAACTGGGCTAGGGCTGGTGCTTGCCAAAAAGGTTCTCCACCAGAAAAGGTGACTCCTTGATTACTGCGATTGGATAAAATTTTATCCGCTAATTCATCAACTGCGATTAACTGATTAATTTCAAATGACCAGGATGCTGGATTGAAACAGCTAGGGCATTCTCGGTTACACCCTTGCACCCAAACAACAGCGCGACAGCCAGGACCATTCACTTCTGACTCGTCAACGTACCCCATAATATTTAGATATCCAGGGGGAATGTCATTGGTGATTCGTTCTTTGTCATTAGTCATTGGTCTTTTGTCCTTTGTCAAAGATTTCCACAACGCTTTAACTCAATCGGGGCGGGTTTAGTTGCATCTCTTGTGAGGTCAGAAACGATAATAGTGAAAAGAGCCCCTACACCCTTCAGGGCGGGTTTTGAACAAAATGTTATCATTAACAGTCCCTAAACCCGCCCCTACACCCTTCAGGGCGGGTTTTGAATAAAATGTTATCATTAACAGCGAGACGAAAGTCCCTAAACCCGCCCCTACACCCTTCAGGGCGGGTTTTGAACAAAATGTTATCATTAACAGCGAGACGAAAGTCCCTAAACCCGCCCCTACACCCTTCAGGGCGGGTTTTGAACAAAATGTTATCATTAACAGCGAGACGAAAGTCCCTAAACCCGCCCCTACACACTCAAAACTTTTTCAACGGGGAGCGCATCGAACGGGGATATTGGTTTCATCTTGTATTTTAGTGGCAAAGGCTTGTAAGACATCCCGACTAACTCGCTTGAGTTGTTGTACAGGATAGGAACGTGATTCAGTGGGGGTATGATTACCACGTCCATCGAGTTGATGAGTTAAGGGTTTAGGACGGGTGGGGGTGTTGAGTTGAATTTCATCGGGATGTAGCGATCGCACTAATTGCATGTAAGTTTCTTGACTGGGCTGATTCGGTGGGGTTAACAGCATCGTTTGTATTCCCATTTGTCCTGGATACCCCTGACGAAATTCCTGGATACCTGTCCAGATTTTGAGCCAATCGACTTCCATGACAGGACGATTGACACGCCGTAGTTGATCTTGATTCACAGCATCTAGTTTAACTGAGACTTTATCCGCCAAGGATAACGCCGCCTGCACGTCTTTATTACCTAAAAGTGTGCCATTTGTCAAGACCAAGACAGGTTTGTGAGTAATTTCCTTAACCTGGGAAATAATCTCAGCCAGGTTGAGGGCTAGAGTTGGTTCACCATTACCACTGAGGGTTACCACATCTACATCCCAAGGGGCAAAAGCTTGTAAATCTTGGATAATTTTTGCGGTAGGGACAAAAACTTGACGTTGGCTGGTGCGGACTTGAATTTCCCCTAGCTGACAATAGACGCAGTTAAATGAGCAAGTTGATTGGAGTCCAATGGGATCAATACCCAGCGATCGCCCGTAGCGCCAAGAGTCCACTGGACCATAGACGGAGGTGAATGTGGCGGTTGATTGAGTGGTCATAATTTTTCCTCCTGTATTAGACGAGGATTCCTCACATCGGTTGCGAGGAGATGTTTTCTCTATTGTCCGCTATTCACCACCGGACATGGTGTGAGTTGGTTTGGGTTGCGCTATCCTAAAAGAGGAGTTAGCTAGCCGCCAATGGAGTTGTAGGAGGAAGGTATTATAACTAACAAAGACAAGCAACGAATCAACCGTCAAATCAAGTCTCCTCAGGTTCTGTTGATTGATCACGAGAATAACAATCGCGGTTTGATCGATACTCGTGAGGCTTTACAACTGGCTAAAGATGTAGGTCTGGATTTGGTGGTAGTCTCTGAGCGTAAAGAGGCTCCCGTGGCAAAAATATTGGACTACGGTAAGCATCAGTACCAACAGAAGAAACGCCAGCGCCAGAGTTCCAAGCCAACGCTCAAGGAAGTGAAACTGCGTCCAAATGTGGGCGAGTCTGATTACAGCTTACGCATCAACAGAGCTGTTGAGTGGTTGAAAAAAGGCGATTCTGTGAAGTTTCAGGTGCGTCTGCGGGGTCGGGAACATCAACATCGCGATCGCGCCACAGAATTGCTGGAGCGGGTGGTGACTGATCTGGGTGAAGTTGGCAAAGTTCAGTCTTTTGATCGGCGGGCGCTGGTGCTTCAGATTGTTCCATCCTAGATTAGTGTTACCGTGTGGGTAACGCTGTTGCAAAAAAAGCCCCCGCGTTTTAACCGGGGGAGTGTCAATGCTGATGTCTAATCGACCATCACCTTTGTCAAACCTTAGCGGGATGTGAGGTGATCAGCATTGGGTTACCCTGGTAGGAGTTAGCCCGTAGGATATTCTATTGAACTTAGGAGGAAAGTCTTATCGCTAAGAAACAGAAACAACTGATGAACCATAAAATCAGATCACCTCAGGTTTTGTTGATTGACCATGAAAATAACAATCGTGGTTTGACTGATACCCGTGAGGCTCTACAAGTCGCTAAGGATGCAGGACTTGATTTAGTAGTCGTCTCTCAAACTAAAGACGCTCCCGTGGCGAAGGTTTTGGACTACGGGAAACATCAGTACCAGCAGAAAAAGCGTCAACGCCAAAGTTCTAAACCAACGCTTAAGGAAGTGAAATTGCGTCCGAATGTTGGTGACTCCGATTACGGCTTACGCATCAAAAGAGCGCTCGACTGGTTGGATAAAGGTAATTTAGTTAAGTTTCAGGTGCGTCTGAGAGGTCGAGAACATCAGCATCGCGATCGCGCAAACGAATTGCTAGAGCGTGTGATTGCGGATCTCGGCGAAGCGGGGAAAGTCCAGTCTTTTGATAAGCGATCGCTGATTGTTCAGGTGGCTCCCGGCTAGATTAGCCTTTCACTCACAGATAATATCATTTAGATTGTAGAGACGTTGCATGCAACGTCTCTATAATGTTTGGTTGTCTCTAACTTATGATCAAGTACAGATAGTTTAATGACCAGAAGTCCACGATATGATCCAGCACAGAAGCAACTCACTTAGGTGAACAGGTTTTTCCCGAAGCATGTCCTTACACTCCAGAACAAATCATGAATCCTGAATTCCTACCGGAGCCGAATCAGGTTGATGGTCAAGGGGAGTAAATGATCCACCGACAATAAGAAGATTTCACGTTTCATTTCGCCAAACTATAAATACTCCTGCTCGATAATTTTTAGGATTTCAGTATCCAACTTATGAATTTTGGTGGTGACAACATCCCACACAATATGGTAATCAACGCCAAAATAATTATGGATTAAGCGGTCACCCATTCCCGCGATCGCACGCCATTCAATTGTGGTATAGTTCTGATACCAAATCCGCCTTTATTACCCCCTTTTGCCACGGCGATTGAAATCGCTGCTACACAAACTTTCGTCCGCCTACGCGGACTTCGTTATAACGGGGGTAGCTAACCCTGATTTGGTATAACGTAGTGTATCAAGTAGTTGTTTAACCGCTTCGCCAATTACTTCAATGCTATAGCAAGCCCTAAATAGAATGGAACAAGCGAGAGGCTTGAAACCCAGCTATAGCAAGGATTTCAGTTTTGAAAATTGCCACAACCTAAATAGGATTGCTATACGAACATAACTTAAAGGATTTGGTGAATACTCTCAACAACCTGCTCAACAAAGTTAACTGCATCGCTGACTAGAATTTCATTAATGTACCAGCGGCTTCCAATATTATATGTAGGATCTATATCAGCTTCATGAGCAATTTTGTTTCTACGATCAACTATCGCACTCAGTTGTTGTTTAACATCTTTGGCGGATCTGCCCAACTTCTGAGCAACCTCTTCCCACAATTTCTTATCTGAAATTAGTCGAATGGCATCGGCTATTTTTTCAGGTTGCTGAAAGCTTTGATAGCTAAGACGTTCTCGGACTTCATCTTCGAGCCAAGAAGCATTGTTCAGTCTGTTCAAAACACTATTTAATATAACTGGGAGCAAAGCTGAGACTGTGTGAGATTGCTGCAAAAATGAGGAACCTTGACTTTGTTGGATTTCATTCTCTAACCAGGATGCAATATCCATCGCTATCAATCGTTCTTGTCGTGCGCCACCTAGGGAAACTTGAAAACGAGAAAATGCAGATTCAGAACTGTTGTTTGGAGGATTAGGTTCGGAACGCTGACCCCTGTGAATCTCTAGCATTCCTAGGGTTACAACTTCATGGACATAGTAATCCAAGGCGCTCACAGCTAGAACCAGAGCAGCCCTCAAAATATCTGACAAATCTAGGGCGGGAGTTGATTGGGCTTTGACAGAGTTGTGAATAGAAATCAGATCTCGAACACGAGCAATGCTGATTCGGAATTGCTCAAGCGCTGACTGCATAGGAAGGAGACGTTAGTCCTATAATCTTATCGGCTAAATCCGAAAATGTGCTTTCAAATTTTTCTTGCTTCTCTTGAGCCTTTTCTATAACATTGCCCTGCCATTTAGCAGAACGTAATTGCTCAGGTGTCAAGGCATAGACGGGTGCTTGATGCTCCTGTGACAGAGCTATTAAACTATTAAAGTTAGGAATTTTCGTAAGAGTGTAACTTTGATCAATACCATTCTCCCTATAAAGTTGTTCGGGAAGCATCATGTTATTTTGCCTCAGAACAGGAATCAGTTTTCTAGCAACATCTTGCTCAATTTTCTGAATCCATTTTTCAAAAGCAGCCGTTTCCTTGCCGCGAATGATCCGAAAATTTTGAACAATAGTACCTAAAAAGCGTAGTGTAATGTCAGGAAAGGGATAGGATGCTCCTTTCAAGACAGGAAGTGAACTAGCTTGTTTAGCCCAGGCGTACCATTTGGGTAGAACTTTAGCTAACGAATCAATTGCCATTACAGAAAAGAAATCGGCAGTAGTAGGCACGATAAAAAAGTCACTGGTCATTAGTAAATTTTGATTGATTGCTCCTAAACTCGGACTCATATCAATCAAAATGTAATCTGCACTAAACTTTTCAGCAGTTTTATTCAATAAATCTGTAATAGAGCCGGGTAAGTTTTTGAGAGCCTGAATTGAGCCACTTAGCTCTTGAGCAATTCCCAATGTGACTTCATATTCCGCAAAACCCACATGACCAGGCAGTAAAAACAGTCCATCTTGTCCCTCAATGGGAATGCAGTCTACTGCCTCAATAGCCCTTGGCTGTGACTCAAAAGCTGGTGCTAGCCCTGTTCTAATATTTGAATGTGTATTGTAAATCGCTTCAATTCTTTCCTCGTCGCTCTCTGTTCCTTGCCCTAAAGCCATACCCGTTAGGTTGCACTGGGGGTCGGTATCTACAAGAATTACTGTTTTTCCCTTTGAGGCAAGCATCCAACCAAGATTAAAGGTGGTTGTAGTTTTGCTGACTCCGCCTTTGTGATTAAAGAAGGCAATTTTTTGAACCATTGCACTTACTACTGCCTCTTAGTTCTCCAACTTTAGACTTTAGTATAGCGTAAGCCTGACTTTTCCGGACTTACTCTGCAAAATGGTTAGTTTCAAGGACTCCCATGCTAGCTCTACCTAGGTTTTATGCCCCAATAGTAACCTAATCAGCACAGAATTGAGATACAAAGCCCTGCTAAAATGGAATTAATGGCGAAGTAAAGAAAAAAGCAGAAGAATATTCAAAAGTTAACAGTCTAGAATTTCCTTAATAACACTTTGTATATCTCGGTCGCCAGGACGTTTGGTAAACTGCTCATGACTATAAATCCAAACAGGTTTGACTATGCAGGTAGTCGTATTGACTAAATACATCAATCTGATTTGTCCGGAAGCCCCTTTGGAAATCCTAAACTCTAACTTGTGAAATGTCCATCCTTCTGTTAATTTAATCTTTCCCGGCAACGGTTCATTTCGGGAGTTTCTGGGATACTGATCTTCAGTTAAATCTTCTAAGATGTCGGCGACAAGCTCAACAAAACTAGCGCCATGAACTTTGGCAAGTTTCTTGAAAGAACGTTTGAAATTATCGGATTCTTCAATCAAGAATTGACTTGAGCCAGTCACGCACTTCTCCTTTCTGAATGCGATTTGGGCATTGTGAAGTCTGAACATCCGTCAGAATTTTGGACATTACCGACTCATACGCAGGATTGTCACGTTCTATGACATCGAGCTTTTGATGACCGAGTTCTTTCATATCCTCTCGCAGAATGGGTTCAGTTGAACTTGCTTCAGGTGGTAATCCCCTGCGAGCTTTGCGCCAAGGAAACTCGAAGTGAGTCATGCCACTCAGTCGATAGGCATGATAGCTACCGAAATATTCCCACGTTTCTTTTAATAGCTCTTGCTTGTCATCAGGTATCTGTAACAAGAATTCTTGGGTAGGAATGGGTAATTGTTCAGCTTCAAATTTACTATAAAATCTATAAGCAGGAGGACAAACAGGACCGTACCGCCATGCTTGGATTTCCTCATCAAACAATGGCTCATCGTACAAGGCTAAATGTAGACTTTGTGCATAATACAGAAGCTTTTGAACCTTCATATTGGTCATTTCAGCTTCTATACCGTCCTCGTATGCTCTGACAATGAAGTAGCGAGCTGCATTGAGACAATCGATCATAGCCCAGACCCGCAAATTAAAACAATCTTAAAGCAAACATACATACTTAGTATTATAGTCGAAGTCTATGTTTATGTAGTACATAATTACTATTTTATTGACAGTGGCAATATAGGGTTCAGGTTTCAAGTTGTATAAATTTTACCTCCCTTACATCCAATCGGCTGATTGAGGATGATGCAGGATGTAAGTTGAAACGAATATCCGCTTGAATCGCTTATCTCGTCTGTAGACTTGACTCAATTGGATAATCCTTTGATAGTGGAATTGGTTCCACTAGCGACAAACCCAATAAACGCAGACCCCAACGCTCAAACCAAGGTACAGATAACCCCCATCGCATCTTAGTCAAGAAAAATCGCTCAAAGGCAATCTTCAACCAGCTTACCCAACGACCGCGTTTTGCGATCGCACGGCGCCGTTGACCCGTTTTCGGATCAGGTAAAACGGGATCAGCCAAGAATACAATTCCCGTATCACCAAAATCCGCCATACAAATTGCTGCCAAAGTTGGCGTCATCGGTGCAGCTTGAATCACACCTAACTCTCTAGCAATGTTGTGCGCCACCGCCATACCCATCGCCTCCGCCATTTGCCCTGTTTTTGGCACACCGATAGGCAAAGGTGTCTTTTCCGGTGGCGATAACTGCACCACCACCCCCGCACTATAGATAGAGGGAAATGAGGGATGCTGATATGTTGGTAATACAGGTAGAAAACCCTTCTCATCACTCAACCCAGGGACATCTCGGACAAAGCGCGGTCCCCGGAACGGCGGTAGCAGCATGGCATAGTGGAATGGTAGCCTATGAGCCTCTGCTAAGGTTATCTGTTGCGGATGAATGGCAGTAATTTCAGCATTCTCAATCACCTCAATCTGCCGTTGACGCATTAATTCAGTTAGCAACTCCGCCGAATGTGCCATACCCCCAATTCCCAAATGACCCGCATAGGGTTCTGGGGTGACAAAGGTAATCGGTACTTGTTCTCGCAATCCCTGTCGCCGCAACATCCAATCGGCTAATAGGGCAAACTCATAAGCCGGTCCCATACAACTCGCACCCGGAACCGCCCCCACAACCAAAGGTCCCGGATTTTCCAGAAATTTCGCCCACGCTTGTTTTGCCATCAAAGCATGGTGAGGATTGCACACCGATTGGGTGTAACCGCGATCGGGTCCTAATCCTGGAATGGCATCTAGGGCTAATTCTGCCCCGGTAGCAATCACTACATAGTCATAATCAATTGACCTGTCTCCCACCCTTAACCATTGAGCGTGGGGGTCAAGATCGGTTACCTTACCTTGAACAAACTCAATTTGACGGGATCTTACCACAGAAGCAATATCTACTTGAATTCGCTGGAGTGGAGTCAAATTGAACGCAACCCAAGGAAGAGAAGGAATAAACGTAAATTGAGGTTTGTCACAAATCAACGTAATTCGGTGGACGTGAGGCAGGAGATGCCGCAGTTCGTAAGCGGTAGGTAGTCCGCCAATACCCGCACCGATTACCACAATATGAGCCATGATTACACCACGGTTTATTAAAACTATACAACTTTGTAACTATATTTGCATTCTATATGAACTGAGTCATGCCCCACAACGAAACACCTGTAGGAAGTGTGTAGGAATCACCCCCTTGCCATCCGTGTCAACTTAAGCCACAACCCTCGCACTCGTTTTCAGCGGAGGCAGAGCCTCAAAAGGAGCATTCCTAGGCAGAGCCTAGGAACGAGGGTACTACGAAAAAATTACCCACACCTGAAGCAGATCATCTCTCCAGAAAATTATTACTTGACTAAATAGTAAAATAGTTATTAAACTAGGTAACAACTCGTAAATCTTTTTTACACAAATCGGAGGATATCCATGGAAGAGAGTCTATCGATGCAAAGTCCCTCAATGTCTCGGCGACAGCTTCTCAACTTCCTCACCGGGGCTACCATCGCCGCCACAGCTAGCGCCGCCCTCTATCCAGCCGCTAAATTCTTTGTCCCACCCCAAGAAGGAGGCGCAGATGGTTCGATTATCGCCAAAGATAAATTAGGGAATCCCATCCCAGTGTCCCAGATAGTCGCCCAAGGTGCAGGCGCCCGTGCTTTGGTTGCGGGTTTGGCAGGTGAACCGACGTATTTAACCGTTACCGACGATAACACCTTAAACTCAATCGGAATTATCGATAACTGCACCCACTTAGGTTGTACCTTTCCTTGGAACAATATCGACCAACAATTTCAATGTCCCTGTCACGGGTCTCGTTATAGTCCAGATGGTTCGGTTGTCCGGGGTCCGGCTGACCGTCCCCTGAAGCTGGTGCAGGTTAACATCGAAGGCGACTACATCCGCATAGCGCCTTGGACAGAAACTGATCCCCGCACTGGAGAAACACCGTGGTGGGTGTAAATCCTAGTAATTTTGTCTGATACTAGTCTGTATGACGTTGCACTTTTACCCCACCGCCTACGGCACCTCCCCTGACTCAGGGGAGGTTGGGAGGGGTGAATGAATCAGTGCCATGTTATGAAGAAATGGTATGAGATTTTGTTGCATTTTCCACGTTACTATAGACTTTCGGTCAAAAATGTCTATGGAAACAGCAATGCTATTGAGTTTTAACATTTTGAATTGGCAATAACCTATGAACTCTGTCTCCTCTTTCTCGCCCTCTGTCAAAGACTGTTCTCCACAAGAATTTGTCCAATCTCCAAATCAGCTTTTACTCATCGATGTCCGCAGTGGTTTTGAATATGCTATGGGTCACGCTCCGGGCGCAATTAACCTCAGTTTACCCCGCATTCTTATCGGCATGATCCCGATATTTCGCCGCTGGGTTTTACCGCCATGGTTCCAAGATTTGCCCAAAGATAAACCCATTGCCGTTATTTGTTTAACCGCCCATCGCAGTCCTATTGCTGCCAAACAACTGGCTAAAGCGGGTTTTGCTAAGGTGTTTAACATCACGGGCGGTATGGTGGAATGGCGACGGTTAGGCTTAGAGATTGAAACCAATTCGTAAGTGAATCGCTGATAGGAAACAACCTTGATGTTGACTTGCTACCATGAAAGTTCCCTGATTGTGAATGGTGAATCATTATGGTACTGAAAATACAACCCTGCTCAAACTGGTACAAACAGTTATTTGCTTGGGGAATGGCGAAAGCAAACACGGCGGATGAAAATGCCATTCAATTGGTAAATTGCGGTGACCATTCTACCCTAGCTCAACTCAAGCAGGCTTTATTTGCCGATTTACAGGGTAAGATTGTAGAAATTGGACCAGGGGCTGGGGTTAATTTAGAGTATTATCCCACTGACATTCATTGGATAGGCGTTGAACCGAATCCCTTTATGCATTCCTACATAGAACAGGAAGCCCAACAGGTTGGGTTGGAGAGGATTGATATAAAAACTGGGTCGGCTGAACGGATTGATGTTGATGATAATAGTGTGGATGCTGTTGTCAGTACCTACGTCCTCTGTTCCGTCAGCAATCTTCCTGCAACGGTGCAAGAAATCCGGCGAGTTCTTAAGCCAGGGGGTCGCTTTTTGTTTGTTGAACATGTGGCGGCTGAATCTGGCAGTTGGCAACGGCGGATTCAAGGTAGCATTGAGCCGATTTGGAAAACAGTGTTTGATGGGTGTCATCCAAATCGGGAAACCTGGATGGCGTTAGAAAAGGCTGGATTTGAAAACCTAAATTATCAACAGTTTCAGGTTTCTTTTCCAATTGTTAGCCCTCATATTTCTGGAGTGGCTACTAAAAGTAGAGATGTGTCATAACAGAATTTTTGCAAAAGTCAGTCTTGTTAGCTTATTGCTAAATAGGGGTGGAAGCGAGAATTGGGAGCCAACAAATAAATTTCTGGAACCCAAAGCTCAAGTAAGCTAAAGCTTACTGAATAAGTCTTTCTCAGTTTTTTTGAATTGTTACAACTATGCAACTCACAAAAAAAAATCTACCTGAACGTCTGAGTCACATTTACGATGCGATTGTCGTTGGCGGCGGCGCCGGTGGACTTTCTGCTGGAATCTATCTGCAACGATTTCGCCTTTCAAGCTTAATTATTGATAAAGGCAAAGCTCGCTCATTCTGGATGCAGGAATTGCACAATTATTTAGGCTTACCACCGGATACTCCGGGTCGTGTCCTGTTGCAACAAGGGAAACAGCATTATACATCTTTAAATGGCGATATGCTGAATGGTTATGTTGAGGAAGTGGTGGATGAGGGAGATAGGTTTGCCGTGCGGGTGAAAGTGGGTCGTAAAAATAGTATTTACCCCGTCTTACGCTCGAAATACTTAATTGCTGCGAGTGGCATTATCGACAACTTACCCCCTTTGGAGGATATGCAAAATGTCTTTGATTATGCAGGATATAACTTGCATGTCTGTATGGTTTGTGATGGCTACGAAATGACCGATAAACAATGTGGTTTCTTTGCGGGTAGTGAAGCCAGTATTGAAGAAATGGTGTTTAATCTCAGTTGGTTTACACCTTATATCACCGTGTTCACCCATGGAATGTTTGAGGTGAGTGACTCCATGCGTTCCCAACTGCAAAATCATGGTTATCGTTTGGTGGAAACCCCGATTAAGAAATTCTTGGGTAAAAATCACCAGATGACGGGAGTTGAGTTAGCGGATGGGTCAATTATTCCCTTAGAAACTGGATTGATTTCTATGGGGTCACGCTATCACAATACTTATCTCAAAGGATTCAATTTGGATGTCAAGGGTAGTAATCTGATTAGCGATAAAATGGGGCGGACGTCTCACCCGCGAATTTTTGCGATTGGAGACTTGAAGGTGGGGTTAAATCAAGTGGTTGTGGCGGCTGGAGATGGTGCTTTAGCAGCGACTCAGATTTGGCGAGATATTCGTCGGGAATCGGGTCCCCGCCCCTGGGAGGAAAATCGAGCGGTTTCTGTTTAGCGACAGGAGTGAATGGGTTATGAAATATGAGATGGGTAGGGAGAATAATCAAAGCAGTAATTGTGCCAAAGTTATCCAAATTTGGTTGGGTTTGATCTTGTCTGCAAGCCAACTATTTAAGGGAAGAGATTGCTGACGATAAATTTTCGATACCAACAATGAATAAACAACTTTATCAAGGAAAAATAATGATGAAAACAAACAAAAAGATATCAGTAATGCTCCTGGGATGGTTACTGATTTTAACGCTATTGAGTGGTGTATTCTTTCCTAAATATGCCCTAGCCGCCGTAGAATCTAAGGTGATGCGTCCACCTAGCGCAGAAGTCTATACAGCAGTCGATCAGTTGCTGAATTCTCTACCACGAGATTACTATACGGTGATGCCAGTGAATCAGTTAAAAAACAAGCTAAAAAACGAGGATAATCTAGTATTAGTTGATGTGCGAGAACCGTCAGAATATGCTTCAGGACACATTCCTGGCGCTATTAATATTCCCGTGCGATCGCTCACTCAAAATTTAGATAAAATTCCCACGGATAAACCTGTTGTTTTATACTGTTCTAGTGGGCATCGCACGGCAATTGGCATGACGGCATTGCGGTTGTTAGGTTACACGAATGTTCGTAGTTTTCCTCCCAGTATTAATGGCTGGAAGGAGGCTGGTGAACCTTTAGAAAAGTAAATCTGTTTAATTCCAGGAATACTCTTCTGGGAGCATGTCAGTTTTGTAAGTAAGTGACATGCTCCCGTTGTACTCCTACAATTTACGTTGATTATGACAGGCTTACCCTCGAACAAAGATGTGAATGAGAATGTTCACAAATTGACAATGGATAATGAACAATGTATAATGTCTCCTTAAAAGAAGAGGAGTGAATTTAAGGAAAATATTTTTTAATTTCTTCGTAAACGAAGAGGTCTTAGACCTAATTAATCAATTATCAATTATCAATTATTAATTATCCATTGATAAAAAGTAAGGTAGGATAAGGACAGGCTAACTACTGAATGTTGTTGTCTCCGGCTCTTTCACCGGATTTTTTAGCAAATTAAACAGAATTTGTCAAGCTACCCCCATCTGGAGCTTGATAAAATCAATAACGGTTGTCAATCCGTTTTGAGTCTTTAAATTCGTAAATACAAATGGCTTATCACCTCGCATCTTTTTGGCATCTCGTTCCATCACGCCCAAATCAGCCCCAACCATGGGCGCTAAATCTATTTTATTAATTACTAGCAAATCCGATTTGGTAATTCCGGGTCCACCTTTGCGGGGAATCTTGTCACCGGCGGCGACATCTATGACGTAAATAGTCAAATCGACGAGTTCCGGGCTGAAGGTGGCGGCTAGGTTATCTCCCCCACTTTCTAAGAAGACTAAATCTAATGGGGTGAACTTTTGTTCTAACTCTTCAATTGCTGCTAAATTCAGGGAGGCATCCTCTCGAATCGCCGTATGTGGGCAACCTCCCGTTTCCACACCCCGGATGCGATCGCGCTCTAATGCTTGAGAGTTTACCAAAAATTGGGCATCTTCCTGGGTGTAAATGTCATTGGTGACAACAGCAATTTGATAGGATGCTCGCATCGCCTTACACAAAGCATCCAATAAAGCGGTTTTTCCGGAACCCACTGGTCCTGCAATACCAACGCGGAATGTACTCATCAACCGTGTTTGGGATGTAATTTCTCAACTATAAACTAAAATTGACGAGCTATCTGAATATTATTCAGCCTTGCGCCCCTACGGGTGTGGTATTACATCATGAAAGCGGCGATAGTCAATAATTCGCCGTCCATCTCGACTTCTTGATAAGATATCCACAAACCGCTGATTCCAGATAATTTCCTCAGCAATGTACGAGTGACGGGCATGAATAGTTTGGGAAACAGTTTCATCTAACCCCGTAAACGTTACTACAATTTCCACCTCGGCTTCAGCTAGCGACTCTGGCGTCATCCCAAACAAAGAACTACTCTGATCAATAGGATGCATCGCCGTCCAAGTTAATGTAAAAATAGGCGTCTGACTACGAACCAATTTTAGGTCATAAAACCGACGCATAAATTCCCCTTCTGCTGTGATCTCATTACGCAGCAAACTCACTGTTAACTGCGCTTCCAAAATTTGGTTATAGCGTTCATTCGCCATCCGAAACATTAACGTCGGTACACCATTGTGAACAGTAATAACCGCCACACGACTGAACAGAACTCTGGCGGTAGGACGAGAAAAACGGGCAAACATTAATCCTGTCGCCGTGGTGAGCCCCATTAAACCAGTTAGGGCTTCAATGGTGACTAAGATATTTGTGTAGGTACAGTCTGGGCGGGGATACATCGCACCGTAGCCAATCGATGCCATGGTTTGAACACTGAAGAAAAAAGCGTCCCAGAACAAACCCGGACGGGCATTTTCGATGCAATCACCGCCTGCCAAATACAAAACAGCAAATACAACATTAATGAGTATATAACCCCCCCCAATTAGCACGAAGAACCAAGACCAATCTAGCGTCAACAGTAAATGGTAAGGATCACGCCAATGGCTGTGGGATATTCCTTTTCTAGCGATATCAAACCGCCTGCGCTTATCCCGACTCACGATGCGGGATTGGGAAAACTGACGAGGTGTTTTGTTCATTGAAGTTGGCGGAAGGTATCCACTCTGATTCTTCATTCCTCCTCAAGAGGCGTATCCCGTAGAATACTGTCAATGTCTCGCATCCCTGGCAGAATCCGCAGAATTTCCAGGCGATTCTCCTTCACCCGATACACAACCACATAAGCCGTCTTGCCAATTAAAGGCGTTACCAGCTCCCTGATACCAAACACCCGCCCCGGCTTACCCAGGTTGGGCATAGACGCTAATCTATAGATACTCTGTTTCAGACGAGTGGCAACTTGTCGTGCCGCCTGCGGGTTATTCTTAGCAATATACGAGCGGATGCTTGCCAAATCCTGGACAGCAAGGGAAAGGAAAACTAACTGCATGGGGCGGGTTTTTCATCCTCCATCCCCCAGGAAGAAAGCCAAGCTTCCACATCATCACCCTCAACCCACTCAGCTTGTGGGCTATCGGCAAGGGTAACAGCTTCTTCAATCCTCTGAATCTGCCAGCTTTGCTGCTCCACATATAAAGCAATTGCCTCTGCCGCCAGCCAGGATTTGCTGCGTTTTGTACTCAAAGCTAGGGCATTGAGTTTTGCCTTAACCTCTGGTGTTAATCGGACGGTGACAACTTCAGTTTGAGACATACATTGCCTTGTTTATTGACCAGTCTAATCTAAGTGTATACTATGTATACAATCGCATCAGACCGTCTTGAGCTTGAACCCAGTCCTTGCTTTCCTGCATGACGGCTAAAGAGAGACAGGAGTACACACGTTGTCCATTGATTAGGTTTTCTGAGAATGCGCTGAAATAGGGGCAATTCCTGGATTGCCCCTACCGAACCCTTAAGATGTCCAACAACCTAGACTATTCGGGTTTCCCCACTCGCTTTAACAGCACGGCTTGAGAATCGGCTAACTCAAAGCAGCGCAAATCTGCCAAGTGATCACTATCCAAACCCGGAGACGCGATCGCGACTTGCCATTCACTCATATCCAATTGCAGCCAGTCTCCCACGGTAACCGTCATCGGTTCTCCACCCATGTGCGCTACCATGGCGATTTGTTCCTCATGATCATCAGGATTACTGCGAACCCCATAATAAACCGTCCGTTCATCATCAGAGATTTTATTGAATCGATCAATTCCGGCTAAATTGTGAGCTAACCAAGGATGAGCATGGCGGAAACGACGCAGGTTAAGGTTATACTCAGTTCTTGTTTGATCAAGCTTGTCCTCATACTGGGAGACATTACACAGTTCATAACAGTCTTCCATAAACATCAAAGCAAATGCCTTGAGCTTTTCAATGGTTAACCCTTTCAAGAAACTCACCATTTCTGGTTTATTCAACTTTTTGAGCGGCTCAATATCACACTGATCCGTATTTTCTCCCAAACAAAACTGGCAAGCTTGAACCACTTCGGCTAGATTGTAGTCCTTTTCAAGCATGGCAACTTGCAGCGCCCTGCCAAACTCCCGCAATTCCTCTAGCTGACTAAATCCCAAGGACTTCAACCGGCTAAAACTCTCTGGTGTCTCATAGAGTTCTGGCGTCACTTGCCAATCCAAGAAACCAATTTCCTCAGAAACCACCTTGACACCATAGCGTTCATCTGTATTGCGGAAAAACATCCAAGGGGCGTGCATTGTTGCATTGATAAAGTCCATGGGTAACCCCGGACTAAACCCATACACCCAAAGCGTTACCGCCGGGTTATCATAAGCATTTTTTAACACCTCTGGCAGCGTAGTTCCCAAATTCCAATTAATCTGGGCATCGAGCGGGATTTGATTGCCTCGCCGCACGGTATCATGATTCCCACAACCGGTGATCCAATGATCACCTTCAAAGATCACCTCACAAACCCGGCGCCATTTGCGATCCCAAAATTTTTCTAAGGCTGGGGTGTTATGGGCAAAAATCAGGGGTCCCCATTGGTAGGAGTCTGGTTTAAGATGAATTAATTCACGATAGGTCGAGATCTCTTCCCACCCTTCAGCGGGCCAGGGACGACCATCTTCAAAAATGGTGAATAATAGTCGTTGATGCCCCTCAATATCCTGAACCACATCACTCATCGCCAGCAGATAGGCGTCATCATATTCCACCAGTCCAGACAAAGGATTAAAGAAGCGGAAATCCTGACCCCCATCAATGCGAATCCCATCGGCTCCCGTGTTAATTTTACGCCGCTGCATTTCCAAAAAGATCGCCCGTACTGTGGGTAACTGATGGTTCAAATCTTGACCGTACATATTCGGTCCTTTGAGAAACTGGCGATGCAGGAGTAACTCAGATTGGTTATCTGCATGACCATAAACGAGGTCATAGATAATTTGAATCGAACCTGTGGGAAAATTATGCAGGGTAGCGATAAAGTCTACCAATTCATCGGGACGCAAGCTACCCAAAAGTGCTGCGTTTGTAGCACTCGATCCCAAAATTGGTACGTCATAACCCCAATCCTGGGTATGGGGTTTTCTCAGCTTAATTTGCAGATCATCTCCATCTTCCGCCGTACAGACAAAAAATTCACTTTCTGGACTGTATTCATCTCGATACTCAATCGTGGGTTCCAGGGGGAGTAGCTGAATGGCATCATAACCCACATAGTTTTCTTCGGCTGGGGTTAAGGGGAGATGTCCGGCTAATTTACTAGCAATTTGGCGATAAACACGGGTTAACCCTTCAACTGTTCCCTCTTTAGAGGCTGTGCCAACATGTAGCTGTAAAATGTTCTGAGGTGCTGGGACGCGAGGAAGCGCTAGGGGATCAGACTGGACACTGGTGGCTTTGAAGTAATCGAGATCGGCTCGTTGTTGCTGTAAACTTGCTATGTCATACAGTTCAGCCGGTCCGAACACGCCGTAGGGCATCGAATAGGGAATCGTATCCCGAATCGCTTGTAGTTTCCCTTGCTGATCGACAAAGCGCAGCCAGTAAAACGATCCCATTTGCTCCCGGTTTCCGGGGCACATCCCGGCGACGACACCCCAATGGTATTCACCTTCTTGTTGTAAGAATAAGCGATCGCGGCGAAAGGTAACGGTTTGCTCAACCGCCCGACAATCAATCGGAGCAAGGGGGGTTAAGACTTCCAGATAGATTTCCATCTTCCGCATCACCTGCGCTAATAACCGGGGTGTCCAGAAGCCAATTTCGGTTAACCCATCGGGACGGTAATGCGCCCCCAAGCGTTTGGCGATGACTTGAGCTTTTTCAAAATAGGTGGCGTCTGAATGCTCAATAGTCGCCGCCCAATCTACTAGTTCTTTGGTGGCATCTTCAACCAATCGGATGGAAGGTTTAGTATCAACTTTCACAATAACTTTTCTCGCAACCACTACCCAATGCTGTACGGGTGACTGAATCCTGACTTTCGGGATCGATATACCTGTACGGCAATTCCTGTCAAGTTTAACAGCCCCATAGCTTCTTTGAGAGTAAAACAATTTTCCAGTTGATCCCAACACTCTCAAGGATGAAATCGACTCCACCCATTAAGGTATGATTTTGATACAGCCGCGACAAATTAATTGTCCTGGAGTTAGAGTTAGTTCTTTTAGATCAACCTCTGCTCCTAAATCAATCGTGAAATGTTCTAACGTTATCGGAGGCTGTTGAGCGTTAATTTGAATCTGGAGGGGGTGGAGTCGCAGTTGTTGAGGTTTTGCCAGTTGAATGCCCGCATCAATCACAATGGAGGTTTCTTTGGTCGGATGGTGCATCAGTGTTCCCTTGAGGGTTAGTCGCTCCCCATCAATGGTAATCTGCTGCCAGTTCATTTTAGACTCACCCAGAGGTGGATAGTGATCCGGTCGATTATAAGATTTAATAAATGTATTCAGTAAATCCGTTAAAGCATTTGATAATAAGGGAGCGCCCAGAGACGCTTGCAGGTCATTCTCTTGAAGTACGAGTTGACCCGCGACTGGTACAGGTTCTAGGAGGCGTAGGGGTTTACCTTTAAACACCTGAGTGAGATTGAAGCGAATATTTGTACCATCTAGCTGGAGCTGCGACAGGTGTAATCCTTGATAGACAGCACGACGAGCCGCAATAGACACCGTGGGAATGTGTCCCCGCAGAATTTCGCGATCGCGACCCATCAGCTTAAAGTGCAGTGTCTCCACGGTCTCCACCTGCGATCGCAGCCATAACTGTACCGCAGGTGACACCACCGTACTGATCATCCGGCTGCCTTTGTCTGTTCCAGCTTGTGATTTATTCACGCCCATTGCCAAAAATTCCGGGTCAATCCTGTATTCTGACACAACTGTGGTATAACTCGAACCGGGCAATGAGCGGGTGAAAAAACCGAATGCTTGCAATTATCCCCATTCTTGTAATATTTGTACATAGTCTATTCTGGTCAGTGCCAGGAGCAGACGTATCCCTCCAGCAACCTTAAAGCAGGAGATGTTCAAACAAAACCCCTGCCGGAGCTGGAAAAATTACTATAGGGATGGAGATCGACTCTTGACCAGCACAGTCTGAGTCTAGACGCACTAGCTTACACAGGTAGTCAAGCCATGGAGGAAAGAGTACAAAAAATTCTTTCGCAGTGGGGTATTGCCTCACGTCGTCAAGCTGAGAAAATGATCATAGCCGGACAAGTTCGGCTAAATGGCACTGTGGTGCAGCTAGGACAAAAAGCTAATCCGGAAACGGATTTAATCGAAGTTAATGGTCAACATCTCAAACCGAGTAATCGTCCTCATGCCATTTATCTTTTGCTCAATAAACCCGTGGGTATAGTCTCTACTTGTCGCAATGATCGGGCGTGTAATCCGAAACGTAAAACAGTTCTTGATTTACTCCCCAGCACCATTAGAGAAGGTCAGGGAATCCATCCAGTGGGACGGCTGGACATGGACTCTACAGGGGCATTACTTCTTACCAATGACGGAACGCTCACCAATAAACTAACTCATCCTCGCCATCACGTTCCCAAGACATACCAGGTTTGGGTCAAGGGTCATCCCTCTGAATCAATCCTCTCGGCTTGGCGTCAGGGTGTGGACTTATCGGGTATAACTACTTTACCTGCTCAAGTTCGAGTCCTGAAGCAGCAACAGTCAAAAACACTTCTTAAAATTGTCTTGACAGAAGGAAGAAACCGTCAAATTCGTCGAGTTGCTGACCTGCTAGGCTATCCAGTAATCCATCTGCACCGCACGGCAATTGGTCCGATTCAATTACAACAACCAGGTGAACCAATACTGCTCAGTGGGCACTACCGTTATCTTGAAGAATTTGAAATTCGCTTCCTCCACAACCGAGTTCACTAACCATTACTAAAACGTGCCAGCAGATATCAAGGAGTACCGTGTATGAAGGAGAATACGAGGAATTTGCAGCAGGAACAAGTTGAGAAGCTAGAAGTTCTAGGCGCCCGCCTGCGCCAGTGTCGGCTTGAGAAGTCGATTACCTTAGAGGAAGTGGCAGCTCAAACACGGATTCAGGCACGGCTTTTACAGGCGATTGAAGAAGGCAGGCTTGACCTGTTGCCAGAACCCGTCTACATTCAAGGCTTTCTCCGGCGATTTGCCGAAGCCCTGGAACTCGACGGCGCCGAATTTGCCCGTGATTTTCCAGCGGGATCGGGTGTCCTGTTGATGAAACCCCGCTGGCAGTATTTACCCGCTGCTCAATTGCGACCGCTTCATCTCTACCTGCTCTATATTCTGTTGGTGATTAGTTCGGTTAGTGGTTTATCGTACATTCTGAATCGCTCGGCAGTCCAAGTGATTGAAGTTGAAAATATCCCTTCTGCCCAGCAGTTCCCGACACCGAAAAATACACAACCTATACCACCTAAACAGTCACTTGATGCTAGGCAATCGGCGCAAGTCAGTCATGCTAGCCAAGATGGCAAACCGGTGCAGGTTGGTGTCACCCTGAAGGCTCAGTCTTGGATTCGAGTCGTTGTGGATGGTAAAACCGAATTTGAAGGCGTCTTGCCCGAAGGAACCCAGCGGACTTGGGTGGCGGATGAACAACTGATTGTCCGGGCGGGTAATGCCGGAGGCGTCCTAGTGGAGTTTAATGACCAAAGCGCTAAACAAATGGGCGCCCCCGGTGCGGTTGAGGAAATGACCTTTGCGGCTAATCCTCGCTCTTGACATCAAGACCCATTAGGTGTCCGACCATAAGTATAAGTCAGGGTTTTGAGGCGATCGCGCAGTTGATCGGTTAATGCCTCGGCTCGATAGCGCCATTGCCAGTTTCCCTCGGATGTACTGGGACGGTTCATCTGAGCATCTGCACCCAAACCCAAGAAATCTTGCAAGGGAATCATGGCGAGATTAGCGACACTGCTGTAGGCTAACCGGATTAAATCCCAATGGATGCCTTGGGAGCTTAACTCCCCTAAGTAACGAATCACATTTTCTCGTTCATCGTCACCGAGCTGTTTAAACCAGCCGATTGTCGTGTTATTATCATGAGTCCCGGTATAAATAAGACAGTTGCGCTCCAGGTTAAAGGGTAAGTAAAAATTATCTGGTCCCCCACCAAAGGCAAAATGCAAAATCTTCATCCCCGGAAACCCAAATTGATCCCGCAATGCCTCAACTTCAGGGGTAATCACGCCTAAATCTTCGGCAATAATTGGCAACCCTTCTAATTCTCGCTTGAGAACTTTGAAAAATTTAGCTCCAGGTCCTTTGACCCAGCGCCCATTCATGGCAGTTTCTTCACCTTGGGGAACCTCCCAATACGCCTCAAATCCGCGAAAGTGATCAATTCGCAGCACATCGACGTACTCAAACATCATTTTCAGACGCTTTATCCACCACTGATAGTTATTTTTTTCCATCAGTTCCCACTTGTAAATCGGGTTCCCCCACAATTGACCCGTTTCACTGAAATAGTCGGGGGGAACACCCGCCATGAGAGAGGCTTCGCCCGTTTCCTCATCAATGGCAAACAGTTCTCGGTTTGACCAGACATCGGCGCTATTGTGGGCGACATAAATCGGGATATCCCCAATGATCTGGATATTATGGTCATTGG
This sequence comes from Coleofasciculus sp. G2-EDA-02, assembly GCF_040226375.1. Taxonomy (NCBI): domain Bacteria; kingdom Bacillati; phylum Cyanobacteriota; class Cyanophyceae; order Coleofasciculales; family Coleofasciculaceae; genus Coleofasciculus; species Coleofasciculus sp. G2-EDA-02. The sequence goes on from NZ_JAVKEW010000152.1 coordinate 69,247, forward strand.
CATACTCCTTCAACCACGACCACTGGCGGAAAAATTCAAACTGGAGGTACTTTTGGTAATAAATGCGATCGCTTAACCGTTCTCGCCACTCCTTCACCGCCTCCGGTTCGGCTTTGGCAATGTCTGGCTCCCACAAATGCCAACTGGCATCGTCAAAGGTGTTGTGGAGCGCCATAAATAAGGCATAATCATCTAGCCAGTAGGCGTGACGCTGACAAAATTTATCAAATTCATCCTGTTGTTCAGATGACGCTTTCCGCTTAAAGCGATCGCATGCTTTGAGCAGTAGCGATTTTTTCATGGGAACGACTCGCTCAAAATCGATAGAATCCGGGGTAAACTCGGGCAGATGAGCGAGATCTTCATCCGTTAGTAGCCCCTTCATTTGGAGTTGTTCTGGGCTAATCAGCATCGGATTTCCCGCCATGGCTGAGTAAGACATATAGGGTGAGTTACCGAACCCCGTTGGTCCAACAGGCAAGATCTGCCAAAATCGCTGATCGCTACCCGCCAAAAAATCAATAAATTCGTAAGCCTGTGACCCTAAGTCACCAATTCCATAAGGACTGGGGAAGCAAGTGGGATGCAGCAAAATACCACTCGATCTAGGAATCTGCATAGAGATAGACCATAGTACAGCAAAACAAGTCCTATTGACATTAGCACGCTAGGCTGGCGTTAAAAAAGAGCCTTTGTGGTAGATTTGAGTCTGCCAATAGAGGTATTGTGAAAAGAACTTACCCACCGCGATCGCTACCCGTTAAATAAACTTGACTTGTGACTTACCGAAATCCCGTTCCCACAGTCGATATCATTGTCGAACTCATCGATCGACCCTCGCGACCAATTATTCTCATCGAACGCCAAAACCCACCCCTCGGCTGGGCAATTCCTGGTGGCTTTGTCGATTATGGGGAATCGGTGGAAACAGCGGCGGTTCGAGAAGCCAAAGAAGAGATTCGCTTACAGGTTGAGTTAATTGAGCAGTTTCACGTTTATTCGGCGCCTGATCGCGATCCGCGTAAGCATACCCTCAGTATTGTGTTTCTAGCAACCGCGATAGGGGAACCCCAAGCCGCTGATGATGCCAAAAATCTGGATATTTTTAATTTATGGGATATTCCCTCGCCTCTTTGCTTCGATCATGACCAGATTTTGCGGGATTACCGACGTTACCGCCATTATGGGGTGCGTCCTCATCATTGAAGGGTAAACTACCCGCCACCAAGCTGAGTACAGCTATGGTGGGGGCTTTTAAAAAAGCCCAGAGTTTACCAGGCTGAGTGTTAATTCACTACGTTACGTCATAAGCGATGGTGAAAGCCCTCGTGATTTATCCGAGGGATGAAACCGAGCAATGTGTTTAGTTTAGCAACTTTAGTTGCTTTTCTTTCTAATCTTAGGTATAATAATAATATGAGAAACAGAGTTTGTAGGTG
>NZ_JAVKEW010000153.1:0-94253 GCF_040226375.1 Coleofasciculus sp. G2-EDA-02
ATACTCATTAGCTTCCTTTAGGAGTTTAATCAGTCTTTCTTTCTGCTCTTGAGACAGATGATTTTTAGCTGGCATATCCTGGCGACCGCGCTCTTTACCTTGTCTTTATATTATACAATTAAGCTGCGTAGCAGCTTATTGACGACTTGCAATCCCATCTCACTCGTCCCCAAAAAGTGGCACAAAAGCTGGGAAGTATTCAACTCAATGGTTGGCAATGTCCGAATTGTCCGGGTATTCATATTAGCATTTGTGCAGTGACTTCCGGTAAGTTTTACGAATGTCCTCGCTGTAAAGAATTAACCGTAACCCGTACCAAAAAAACTGTGAAGCAAGCAACAAAAAATAGCACAGGTGAACGATTAGTTATCGACGATTGCCAATGTTGTTCCTATCAAAAACAAACAGCGGAAATTAGTCCTTGCATCCCTTCTTACTCTAGCAGTGGCAGTTATAGCGGCGGTTACAGCGGTGGTTTTGGCGGTGGTGGCTGTAGCGGCGGCGGTGGCGGTGGTTTTGGCGGTGGTTTTGGCGGTGGTTCCAGTGGCGGTGGGTTTTAACCCCTTTGTAGTTGCGCTGTCTTCGCTGTAAACCCCTGCATCACCTACTACCAACCCTTAAATCAGCGCCATTGAGTTAACCACCACGCTCAGATTGTAAAGACTTATGACAACAATCAACATATTGCATAAAACCCAGGAGTCAACAGTGAGTAAAACACAGACGAATCACGTTCAAGAATTTACAGCTTTCCTACATAACCCAATCAACATCAAAATTTTATCGGAGATTGAAATCATGAAACCTTTTGCACGTCAACTCAAACAGATGATTTGGACAATTCCAGTTTGTCTCACTATTTTATCACCGCTTGCTGCACAAGCCTTAACGGTTAAAAAGGTTGCCAGTCCGCCACTCGTTAATAGCAGTTTTGTCACAGAAATGGCAGCAATTTTCAGAGAAGATACCGAAAAACCACTCAATTCAATGAATTCCGACTTAGAGAGGGATGAAATGAATACGGTAGTCGCCAGTAATGCTACATCATTTGAGTCAAAATCCAAGGTCTATAAATCTTCTGGAGAGGGTTTGCTGGCATTACTCCTACTATTAGGCGTACCAACAGTCGTGATTTTTATAATCGCAAATAGTAATAGTAGTTCTTCAAGTCGTCGTTCTTCAAGCCGTCGTTCTTCGAGTAGTAGTTACACGGGCGGCATTTACACAGGCGGTGACTACAGTGGTGGCGACAGTGGCGGTGGCTACAGTGGTGGTAGCGATTGCGGTGGTGGTAGTTTTGGTGGAGGTGACAGTGGTGGCGGTGGCGCTGGCGGTGATTTCTAACCTGATATTGGACAGCGAAATATCACACTACGGATTTCAAGGAAAAGGGAAAGGGGGAATAGGAATTCACCAAAACATCTGTAGAGAATTATAGGGGCATAGTGGGACTACCAATTATCCTAATATACCAATCTATATGTCAAGCTAATGGTAAGCGTTCCCACAGCCGTTCTCGGAAGAATGGGAACAGTAGTTATTCGAGTGGCGGTAGTGATTGTCACAGTGATAGTAGCTGGGATGACAGTAGTTCGAGCAGTGTGATGTTGTATTGCAGCAGTGGCGATAGCGATAGTTACAGTAGCAGTGGTGATAGTTGTAGCAGCGATTTTGGCGGCGGTGATAGTGGCGGTGATAGTGGCGGCGGCGGTGCGGGTGCAGATTTTTGATTAGCTTAATTTGCCGATAGGAGTGTGATTAAATCATGAAAAGTTTAGATGTGAGAATTCCTGAGTCAATGACATCAGAGGTTCTGGAAATAGCCTCGCGAAATTATGCCAACCACAGCCAAAGTTATTCCGCCTCCGAACTCATGCAAGCGGGTTCAGAAGCCCAGATTCCAGCGGAATTTATTCAACAGGCAATTCAAGAGGTTCAGACGCAACAACAACGGCGACAACAGCAGCGGAAAGTTCTGGCTATAGTTGGTGCAAGTATTCTGGCTATTAGTGGAATTTGGAGTATCTGGACATATAACTCATTTTCTCGCCGTGCTTCCCAGGTTGAGGCTCAATGGGCGCAGGTTGAAAATCAACTTCAACGACGGGCTGATTTGATTCCGAATCTGGTTAGAGTCACTCAAGCTTACACCGAACACGAAAAAGAAATCGTGTCTGTGTTGCAGCAATCTCGTCAGGCTTATTTACAAGCTGATACCCCAAAGGAAAAAGCTGCGGCTGTTGAACAAGTGAATGAAGCGATTAACCATTTCCAAGACTATGTTGCCAATAATCCTCAATTACAATCGAGTCAATTATTTACTAACCTTCAGTATGAAATAGCCGGGACAGAAAATCGTCTTGCTGTAGAACGGATGCGTTATAATCAGGCGGTACAATGGTACAATCAAACGATTCAGCAATTTCCTAACTCGGTTTTGGCAAATGGATTGGGGTTTGAAACGCAGCCCTTTTTCCAGGCGACAACCACTGAACCTTAACAAGGGCGATTCTCACGCCTAACCTGATTTGTCTGATAAATTAGGGGATAGGGAGGGCGGGTTTTGCCTGTTCAATTATCACACGCTAGAAAGATTAATCCCTAAACCCGCCCCTACAGGGATGGGAATTTTGTGTCTGATATCAATAACGTCTCTTGCTTTAAATGTTGAATTATTTATTATTGCCGATATAGAACGAGTATGTTATGGTGTTGGTTGATTTGAGCTGAATAGCACTGACGTAAGCGTTTTATAAATCGATGTAATACATCTATAGATTTACGGTCAGCGCTAAAGTGTTTATGGAGAAGACGGCGCAACTACAAGCGCAACTATGAACGCACCTAGCTTATGTCAGTAATATTCGCCTTTATTGCGTGAGTTTATCGCCTTCATGCTATCCTCAAATTACGACCACTTATTTAATACGATTGAAGAGTTAGTGCTGCATCATTCTCCGAGTGGTGCAGAACGAGAAATTGATCAACTGCTAATCAATCGATTGCATGGTTTAGGCGTTGAATCGTGGCAGGATCGAGCCGGGAATATTATTGCTAAAATACCGGGTCAAACCTCTGAGCGCTCAATTGCGATTACCGCCCATAAAGATGAAATTGGCGGTATTGTTAAATCTATAGACGAACAGGGACGGGTGCAAGTCCGCAAACTCGGCGGCTCGTTTCCTTGGGTTTATGGTGAAGGGGTTGTCGATTTATTAGGTGATAATCAAACCCTGAGTGGTATTCTGTCCTTTGGCTCACGTCACGTTTCTCATGAATCTCCCCAAAAAGCGCAACAGGAAACCGCCCCAGTGCGTTGGGAAGAGGTTTGGGTGGAAACTAAATGTACTTTAGCTGAACTTGTCGCCGCCGGGGTGCGATCGGGAACCCGCATGGTTGTGGGTAAACACCGCAAGCGACCCATACGCCTCAAGGATTACATTGCTAGTTATACCTTGGATAACAAAGCCTCTGTCGCAATTCTTTTGAGCCTAGCAGAACAGGTAAAAACTCCAGTTGTGGATACTTATTTAGTGGCGTCGGCGAAGGAAGAAGTTGGCGCAATTGGCGCGTTGTATTTCAGCCAAAATCACTCTCTCGATGCCTTAATTGCCCTAGAAATCTGCCCTCTGTCCTCAGAATACGCGATCGCAGATGGGGAAGCACCCGTGCTGTTGTCTCAGGATGGCTACGGGATTTACGATGAAGGACTCAACTGGGAACTGCGACAGGCGGCGAATGGGATTGGTGTTCCCTTACAGCTTGCCACGATTAGTGGGTTTGGTAGTGATGCGTCTATTGCCATGAAATTTGGTCATGTTGCTCGCGCCGCCTGCTTGAGTTTCCCGACGCAAAACACCCACGGCTATGAGGTGGCTCATTTGGGCGCGATCGCTAACTGCATTTCTTTGCTTGATACGTACTGCCAGACTCAGTTTCAGTGATTATCACAACAGGATGACGGGAAACGACTCCATTTATTAAGATACAGTTAAGATAAAATTTTAAGAGTGAAGATTGTGTAAATATAGGTATTATAGGCTTATTGTAAGCAAGTCGTTCTGTATACTAGATAAAAAGCGAAGGACTTAAAAAGCCGTTAGGGCTGAAAAATCAACAAATTCTTTGAGGCAAGTTTCTTATGTTGCACATCATGCTAGGTAGCTCAATTACTATTTATTTGGTAGTAGCTATGCGCTTATTAAACAAATGGTTGACCTGTTTACAACAAGATAATACATTATCGGAAGACGATAAACTTAGCTGTGGAGTTTGTTTCGTTGTCGCCACTATTACGTGGCCCCTATCTGTACCCTACTCCTATTTAAAATTATTGGAAGGTCAAAAGACTGTTTCCCAAGACTCCTGATCAAGTTGAGTGTGTTTTGAAAAGACGTGGCAAGCCGAAAGTTGGGGGAACGGATTATAAACTAAACATCGCATCAAGCCGCCACTCCCAAACCCGTCAATATCCAAATTCTCATCTAATTTCTTTCAGACCCTTCTGAGAAAATCACTTCAAAATATTGTCGTTTCCAAAAAGCGATACTAGCGCGTTGTGTCATCGTAGCCAAACTCTATCGTTATGGGGACAGAGATCGCCCCCAAAGACTGCCAAAATTGAAAAATAAGTGACCAACGCTTAGAGGAAAATAGAGGAAAATAATATGACGGCTACCTTAAGATCACCTCAATCCATAGAGTCCTGGTTGGGTGAAGAGGCAGACAATCTGTTGACGTACAACGCCAAAGTGGATAAACGTCTGTTACATCTACCCAGTCCGAACTGGGTGGAACGGATTTTTGCCAATAGCGATCGCCCTACCCCAGTGTTGCGTAGCCTTCAGCAGATCTACTCAAGCGGACGCCTAGCCAATACGGGTTATCTATCTATCCTACCTGTAGACCAAGGGATTGAACATTCCGCCGCCGCGTCTTTTGCTCCGAACCCGGTATATTTTGACCCGGAAAACATCATCAAACTTGCCCTCGAAGGCGGTTGTAATGCTGTTGCTACGACGTTAGGGGTTTTGGGCATGGTTTCCCGCAAGTATGCCCACCGCATCCCCTTCATTGCTAAACTGAACCACAATGAAATGCTGACGTATCCGAATCGATATGATCAGCTTATGTTTGCCAGTGTTGAGCAAGCCTGGAACTTAGGCGCCGTAGCTGTTGGTGCTACGATTTACTTTGGGTCCGAGGAATCGAGCCGCCAAATCGAGGAAGTGAGTCGAGCATTTGCCCGCGCCCACGAATTGGGAATGGCAACGATCCTGTGGTGCTATTTACGCAATAGCGTTTTTAAGCAAGATAAAGATTATCATCTTTCTGCTGATCTCACGGGTCAAGCTAATCATCTTGGCGTTACCATTGAAGCCGATATTATTAAGCAGAAACAGCCCGAATGCAACAATGGCTATGGTGCCGTTGCCAAAGCTACAGGCGAGAAATATGGCAGAACGGATGATCGGGTCTACTCTGAACTCACTACTGATCACCCCATTGATCTGACTCGTTATCAAGTTCTAAACTGCTATGCGGGTCGTGCAGGTTTGATTAATTCTGGGGGTTCATCAGGGAAAAATGATTTTGCTCAAGCTGTTCGCACCGCTGTAATTAATAAACGGGCTGGCGGCTGTGGACTGATTTCTGGACGCAAGACATTTCAGCGTCCTTTTGAGGAAGGGGTTAAGTTGTTCCACACGATTCAGGATGTATACTTGTCTAGTGATGTGACTATTGCTTAATCCTGAATTGCATTTAAACCTTGGTCGGGGCGGGTTTAGTTACCTGTTTTGTGAGGGAAGACACGATAATCGTGAAACCCGCCCCTACACAAACGAGGGCGGGAACCTTATCGCTTCATAGCGTCGCTCAAATTCTTTTCGGGTTAAGCGATCGCCATTTTATCGGGGCGGTAGGTTGGACATCGCCTGAGACTGGCGATCTGTATGGGTTTGGGAGTTTTTGACCGCCATAGAACAAGACCTTTTAAGCGTTATTGTTCAGTATATATAAGTGTCTCTGAAGTCCGGAGAGATTCTCATACCTCAATATGCCCAACAAAACCCTGCAAGCCCGTTTAGATCGCTTTATCCACGCTCCCCAAACTGAACTGGCGCTGATCCTGCTCATTCTGCTTTCCGTAATTCTCGTGATTGCGGAAGTCACGCTTGACAGTAAAGATCAACCTTATACTCTTGTCTATCTGACTCAAGAACTACTCACCGGCATCTTTATTATCGAGTTGACAATCCGCTATTTTTCTGCTAAGAAAAAACGCCGTTTCTTCCGCCACTATTGGTTAGACATTATTGCCGTATTGCCCCTATTGCGAGCATTTCGCCTGTTACGGGTTTTGCGCCTCTTACGGCTATTGCGGGTGGGAATCTTGTTAAATCAGAATTTAAACCGTCTTGGCTCTACCTTAGCCACGAGTATTGGTGTCCAGATTGGGGTATTGCTGGTTGTCGGGTTAATTATTTTAGTCGGCGCGATCGCGATTCACTTGCTAGAGGGGTTTAACAATCCTGATTTCGCCTCTGTGAAGGATTCCCTCTGGTGGAGCTTTTTTACCCTTGTATCCGGAGAACCCATCGGCGGCGAACCCCAAACCGATGCGGGACGATTGGTTACACTCATAGTAATCCTGGGTGGCTTAACGATGTTTGCCATGTTTACGGGCGTCGTTTCCGCCGTCATGGTACAACGATTGAGAACAGTGATGGAAATTAAACACTGGGAATTGGACGAACTACGAGATCATATTGTTATCTGTGGCTGGAATCGCAGTGGACATCTGCTGATTGAGCAACTACAAGCTGATCCTATTTTAAAACACCATCCGATTGTGGTGGTTGCTGAATTTATCCAAACACCGGAACGAGAACTCAAACATGTTAATCATTCCCAAATTTATTTCTATACGGGGGATTACACAACAATCGATGTACTCGAAGCGGTAGGAATTTATCATACCTCACGCGCTATTTTGTTGGCGGATGCAACCCATCCTCGCAGCGATCAAGATCGGGATGCACGGACAGTTTTAGCCGCATTAACCATTGAAAAGCTCCATCCAGGTATCTATACCTGCGCTCAACTTCTTGATGGCAAAAATAATGTACAACTGCGAGTAGCGGGCGTGGAAGATGTGATTGTCGCTGATGAATTGGCGAGTCATTTAATGGCTACTTCAGTCCGAAATTGGGGTTCTGTGGATATGTTAGCGGAATTGCTCACCGTGCAGATGGGGAACCAAATCTATAAAATTTCCCTACCCCAGCAATGGAATGGTATTTCATTTTGGAATGCAGCTCAATGGCTAAAAGAGGAGCTAGATAGTATTTTAGTCGCTGTGGAACGGCAAACTGGCGGGCGTCGAGAGACTCTGGTTAATCCACCCAAAGATGAGCAACTAATATCTGGCGATTGCTTGGTTGTGATTGCTCGCCATCAACCCCAAATTGAGAAAGTAGGGGTTTGGTTACCAAACCCCTACTAATAATCAACATCGGGCTGGAATAGGAGCAGGCGTAGAGACAGGGGGAAAGATTTGCATTGATGAATGGGCAACTGATAGCCTAACTCGAGTTCCCACCGGTAATGGTGTATTTAGGGCGGTGCGAGCATGGAGTTCCTTACCAGAGGGGGTTTGTAGACGATACCGATACTCCCTCCCTAAAAAATGGCGATCGCGAATCAAGACGGGTGCATCATTATCGGGTTTGAGAATCACGTTTTCTTCGAGCAGCATTAATTCCCCACAATCAGGAATGGCGTCATTGGGGAATTGGATGTTACCGTGACATTCTCCATTCCCGATTTCAAACGAACCCACCTCTGTTTCCCATAACTGTCCCCGACGACGGGCGGGTAAGAAATTGGCTTGGGTGACGAATTCGGCGACAAAACGAGAGGCTGGATTGGTATAAATTTCTTCGGGGGTTCCCAACTGTTCTAGACATCCGGCACGCATCACTCCTACTTGATCACAGATGGATAGGGCTTCTTCTCTGTCGTGGGTGACAAAAATTGCTGATGTGCCAATCTCTTTGAGGATTGATCGCACGTCTTGGCGCAACCGCAGACGCACTTGTACATCCAGATTACTCAGAGGTTCATCTAAAAGGATTAAACTGGGACGTGGTGCTAACGCCCGGGCGAGGGCGACTCGCTGCTGTTGTCCTCCCGATAGTTCGTGAGGATAGCGTTTCTCTAATCCTGATAATCCTACCAGTGCGATCGCGTCAGCCGTATTTTTCTTGATGGATGTCCGACTCATCCCACTGCGGCGGTTTTTCAAGCCAAAGCCTACATTCTCCGCCACATTCAGGTGAGGGAACAAGGCATAATCTTGAAACACCATACCCGTGTTCCGCTGTTCTGGGGGTATCCAATACCCTGAACCCGCAACCGGGTGTCCAGCCAAGACAACTAGTCCCGACTGAGGACGCTCAAACCCTGCCACTATCCGCAGTAGAGTCGTTTTGCCACAGCCAGACGGACCCAATAACCCCAGTAAATCACCTTGACACAAAGTTAGTGTCACACGATCAACGGCTGGAGTTGTATGTTGATCATAGTGCTTGGTAATGTCCTCTAAATGTAGAATTGCTGCTTGTTCCATAAGAGTGTTTAAGTTTTGACCCTTCACTTCGCCCATAGGGCACGGCGCTTGTGTAGGGGCGGGTTTCACTACTATCGTTTTTGACCTCACAAAAGATGTGACTAAACCCGCCCTGATCGATTTGTATAGGGATTGTATAGGGATTCTTTTCACTACTATCGTTTCTTACCTCCCCCTGCTCCCAGACGCGCTTTTGAAGCGTCTCTACATTGCTCCCCATCTCCCTACTTTTTACGGCTAGGAAGCCGCCAGCAGTCCTCCAGCCAAGAGGCTAGATCTCGGCGTGGTACAGTTAACTGTCTGACCACACTCCACAGTTGAATCGCTGTCACCGGATCATGAATCTCAGCCGTGAGTGGCTGGTTCATCCCGCAGTGACTCGCGATCGAGAGTTCCTGTAAACGGCGGTAAACTTGCCACCGAGCAGCTTGATTAATTTCAATCACTTGACCAGTTTTGGGTTGAAAACTCCAGGAATTCATTTTTTGCTCAAAATGCAATATATTATCATTAATATCTGTTTCCAGACATTAAATTTTTCATGAGAACTGCTATAAGAGGGAGTTTTAGCCAGATTTCACTCCCGTATCTTAGTTTAAGCTAGAGGGGAACCAAATGCTAATCTTTCTCAATTGATTGGCTAAAAGACAATGATGGCGGTATAGTAATCCTCCTCCTCCAAGCAAGCTACATTGTTCATTTCGATAGAATTTAGCCCTAATCGACAATGAACAGGTGGCGTGGCACACCGAAGCAAGATGGATGACGCTTACGCCCGGAAACTGTAGGAGCGTGGCACACCTTATTTAATGAATTAGAATGGGAGCCCGGAAACCGTAGGGGCGCATGGCGTGCGCCCGATTCAATGCATGGCGTGCGCCCGATTCAATGCATGGCGTGCGCCCGATTCAATGCATGGCGTGCGCCCGATTCAATGGTAAAATCGATTCGAGTAATTTAACTGTGTCAAAAGCGACCTGTAGGAGCAAATTTCACAGAAATTTAATATTTATCCCAGTAGATTTCATCAAAACTATACCCAATTGGCAGAGGTTCGGCTGCACAATAGAGAAAGCGAAAGCACCCTGCCTGAAAAAACCCTATATAAAGGCAGATCAATGAACCCGTGAAGCCCTGACAGGGTAAGCTCACATTCTTGTTTAGACTTCGGTCTTAAATGGGAATGTGGGCTTACCTGATTGAAGTAAAATTTGTGGGTCTTCCGTACTTAGTTCTTCAAATATCTGATAACGAGTATATTTTACTACCCCAACTTATTTCCATCAATGCTACCGTTAAGCCTAAAAAAATTGCCCGCGCTTTCCCAAAACTGCGATGTACATTTGGCGGTAAGTCAATTGTGCCAGATGTAGCGGTATTTACCTGGGAAAGAATTCCTCGCCAAGACAATGGTCGTATCGCCAATTTATTTGAAATCGCACCAGATTGGCTCATTGAAATCTTATCACCTGACCAAAGTGCCACGAAAGTCATTAAAAAAATTCTGCGGAGTCTTCAGTATAAAACCCAAATGGGTTGGCTGATTGATCCAGAGGAACAGACGGTATTTGTCTATTTACCGCAGCAACAACCCCAAGTGTTTGACCAACCCCAGGAGTTGCTTCCGGTTCCAGCTTTTGCCCGTGAATTTAAACTCACGTTAGGTGATCTATTTGCCTGGTTATTAGAATAGGAATATAGGAGAGTTTGTCGTCAAAATTTGCCTCGCTTATGGCACTAAAGTGCCTACTACAAACCTTCATATCACATCTTGAATAAGCTTTTCCAAATAGGTTTGAGCTTCATCAGGCGACATCATTAACGCCTTACCTTGACGCAGAATTTCATATTTACCTTTGTGATAACCATGACCTGCAATTAGCCCTAGCTGAACCGCTTGATTTCCTAATTGCGTCAATTTGTTGATACTAATCCCATCTAACTCTTGATTAAGTTTTTGTCTGATAATATCTTCGTCCATCGTTTTCTAAAGGGTAAAGGATAACCAACTCTATACGGTCAAAACCAATCAACAATGAACCTTTTAAATCGATATTCTTGGACCCACATACTGATTAAACGTTGGACTATCCGGTTCAGTATCCACGATTAGCTGACTTTCTGCACCGTCAACTAACAAGCGGACTAAATAGCGTCCTCCTTTCATCCGTTCAACGGGGAAAGAAACCCAAATTACATCGGTCTGACGAGGAGAAGCTTCAAATAGATAAGCGGCGGGTTGATTCGTGTCAATTTCATTGAGGGCTAGCAGGACACGCTGCTTTTTACCTATAGTTAAATTGGATCGTACTCGTACTTCCGCAGACCGTAGATCTTCATCATCAATCTCTTTTTTGGATACCGTAGTTTTGGTAACCGTGGGACGAATTACCAAGGGGGATACATTCGACTGAATACTGGAGACAAAAGTTTGGGGCTGATTAACAGTTTGCATCTGACCCCCATTACCACTTGCCTGACTCGTCCCATTATTTGAGGTGGGTGGCATTACTTTGGCAAGACGATGCACCACCTGGAGACTATGCATCCCCGCCTGTAAAGACTCCGGTGGTATGGAGGAAAGGGGTAATGTAATTTGGGTTTCGGTGATTTCGCTGGGGGTGACTTCGGTTTCCCCAATCCAGACTTGGGTAATATCGCTTTTTAAATGGTTCCCTTGAATTAAGACAGTAGTATCTGCGAGAATGGGTTCTAATCGTCCAGCTTGGGGAATTATCCGATCAATCTTAGGCTGATTGGTAAAGGGAACAATCCCATCCAAGGAACGAGCGCGTACCGGCAGAGGCCTTTTACCTGCTTCTTGCCCTTCGAGCATAATCACCCTAGCCCGATACGCCACCGATAGCAGATAAGTGGTTTGAAAAAAAGCTGACCAGGCTTTGGATAAGTCTTCTAAGGAAAGATCAAGGGGCCACAGGGAGATTTCTTGGATTTGATCCGGTAAGTCAGACTCTAATAAATAGCGATAGGTAGAATCGTTGAGAGTTTGCTGAATCTTCTCTTGTTTCAGGGTACGCCAGTCATTGAGTCCACGCATCACACTACCCATTAACCGTTGGGGTTGTAAGTCGGCGTCATTGCCGTAGAAACTAATCATGTAGTGTAAGTCTAGGGCAGTTTGCGATCGCTTGGCAGCCGGATTCATCCGACTACGGGCTTGGACTTCAGCCTGTTGACGCCAAGTATGGTTGATCTGAACCTGGTAGAGAAAGACATTCACACCAACTTGGGGCGTCGCTGTTCCCACTTCATTGGGTCGTAGTGTGGTCACTGTTGCCCCATTAATATCGTCCTGAATCGCCGTCTGTACGATTCGTTGTAATGTTGCGGTTACAGTAGCAATGGCTAGATGGTTACTCATGATGATGACTCAGACGTTTCCACGGTTGATGGTTGACAGTTGGCATTTAACCTGCTATGGCATTCTTGAAATAACTGACCTGATCCACAGGGACAGGGGCGATCGCTAATACATTGAGCAAATAAGGGATTGAATGAAGGTAGATCATCAAAATAACCGACTGGTGGCTCAGCATCCACAAGAACTTTAGCTCGGTCTAACTGATGGATACACTCAATCAACCGTGACCCTATTTTTACCTGAACAGCGGTTTCTGACAAGGGGAAGGCAAATTGATGGTCATTTTGCAACACTTGGATTCGTTCTAGGATTTCCGGCAAATTCAGTGGCGGACTATTCGTCGCCAGTACAACGGTATTCCCCACATCTAAGGGAAAGAGATAAACCTGGGCAAATACTGCCTGAATCGTCTTCACTTGAATCGGCGGATTTCTGTAACCCAGCGCAGCCGTTCTTCATGTTCTAGGTTTAGAATATCGTCTAATGACCAGTGAAAGTAAAAAGCAATTAAGGCTACCTCTTGGTATAAACGCTCCAAGGGGTAGCCTAAAATTCCCCCGATCGCGCCAATCCTCCCTGATGCTGATTAATGCGATTAAAAAAGTTCTGCACGTAGATCAAGTCTACTAAGAAAAGTTGTTCTAGTAGTTTTGGTGTAACCGGAGAAAGGTTTCCAATACGGGTTATGACTCTAGACAAAATGACCAAAATTCGGTAATAAGGGTCTTGCTGAACCTGGCTATCTTTGTGAACTAAAATCTCATCTTTGCCTGTAACCAGGCGCATGATCCCATGGTGATGAATACCACCATTTGCATCAACTAAACCTTTGGGTAGAGTAAATTCAAAATATGTATAGTCCATAGTTATTGGTCATTTGTTATTTGTTATTTGTTATTTGTTATTTGTCATTGGTCTTTTGTCTTTTGTCTTTTTACCGGATTCTTTTACTCCCCTCTCCCCATTCCCCCCTTTCAAAGGGGGGTTAGGGGGGATGGAGAGGGGCTGGGGGTGAGGGGTTGAGCTTAAGTGGACATGGATTCACATCAACAACTAGAGAAACAGGGCGAGTTTAGTCACATTGAGGTGCAACCGAAAAGATAGTAGTAAAACCCGCCCCTACAGAGGATTGGGTAGCCCTTTACTTAACCACCTGTGTCAAAACCTGTTTTTTGAGATTTATTGCTGACAAAAAAATGAATTTTATCTCACTCAGAATCAGATACAATTGATACAGATTGTGCCGATAAACTAGACGTTTGTTCTACTTCAGTATCAGGTTCTAATTCGTTAATTTTACGATAAAATTGCTGTAGATAATTGAGATCACAGGCAAATAAATTTTCAATTACCGTAGGAGTGACTTCATCTAAAGCCCCCAAACGCAGAATAACTCGCGATAAAATAATCACGGTGGCATAAGCGGGATTGGATTTCACACGCGGATCACGCATGGGAACGATTTCATCAATCGCCCGTGCTAATCGCATCACACCCTTGCGGTGTAAGTTTCCCTCCCCATCTAGATATCCTTTGGGAAGATCAAATTCAAACTCGGTTTGAATCATGCACCTGGTTTAATCCGTCTTAACTGTTCAACTGTCACCTCGACTTCTTCTATTTGATAATCATCTCCTTTGACACTCAAATCAGAAATTTTATAGCTAACGGGCCATGCGCCTTTAAATTCAAATCGAAACTGCTCCTCGGATGCAGTATTATAGATAACTAACGCACCATTACGCCGTTGATCTTCCCAATTCGCTCCTTCTTGAACAGAATTTAGCCAATTCCACAGGGTCATGGAAATATTTAAGCCTCGTTTCAAGGTGAGATTTGTATAGGTGATATTACCAGGAACCTTTGTGCGAACCACTCGCCCTCTAGAATTCCCGCTTTTACCCCACTTCTGCGGCGTTACTTCGCAGACTTCAACGACATCCTGAGTTGCTTTAAAGCCTGCACATTCCTCAAACAGACCATCGACAGAATCATTACTCCCATCTAGGATTAACTCTAGAAAATAGCGCGATCGCGTCAGAATTTCAACTTCTGCCACTGTTCACCTCCTTTGCTTTTGTCTCTCCTGTCCTCCGGAAACAAATAAAACACTGCCAGGTGTTTTCCAAAGAAACACCTAGGCAGTTTATTCAAGAAACTGGATTGAGAATTGTGGCAATACTCACATCACACGTCTGCTCGTACCATTTTCGTGAATCGAATCTCCATCGTATCTTTAGCCATTTCTCCCGGCTTACTAACATCTAATTGACTGGTTTGGGTGAGGTTGCTGGGGAAGCAATCGATGAAATCGTACTGACACCCAATATTTCCATTCATATCGTAAATAAACAGTGATGCTGTTTTTCGGTTTTTCCTCGACTCTGTAGCTCCACCGGAGAACGAGCTCGCGTGGCATTTCTTATACCAATCGGTTATTTTCTGTTGATCTCCCTCGTTACCTGCCACATATTCGAGTTTAAGAGCAGAACCATACTCGACTGCACCCGGGGTAGCTTGGGTTTGGGTTTTCCCATCTCTGCCGCAGCCGATGGCTCCGCTTCCTGCTGCCACTTTCATTTCAATCGCAGGAATCGTACATTTTTCGACAACTATCTCCATTCCATCACAATCAAAAAAGAAAGCAGCGTTTGTGTTATATTCAATATCTGCCATGGTTCAACTCCCAGATAATTCAGTTCATTAAATAGCTGATGATCAAATCCCTCAAATGTCCTACATCACGCGGGTGCAATTTTCGCACACTATTGTCCAGGTTTCTTTGAGATAATCTTTGCCGTTGACATCTAATTCGGAAAGGCTCATTTTCGAGGGCCACGCTTCTTGGAAGTCCCATTGAGCTATAATTGCATCATCATGACTGTAGGCAAAGATACTTCCTGTTTTTTTGTTTTCACCCCATTTTCCTTCACCGCCATCGGAGGGAGGGAGGCAAGCTTTGAACCATTTCCACATGACTACACTAGAACTGGTTGGACTTGGACTAGAAAGGCAGACTAAATCAAACGTGACCACTTCCTCAAAGCCAGCCGAGTTAATCTGCCGCTCTGATTTGCCACCTTTCATTGAACCGACCACGGCGGATTCACCCGCTAGTTTCGGCTTGTACTCAGGAACTTTCACACTTTGAAATGAAATTTCACCCAAACCATCAATATCACAGGAAAAACTACTAGGGGCAAGACCTTTTAGTTCGACAGCCATATCTTTATCTCCTTACTCTCAAGTTAATAGTTAACCTTGACGATACATAAGTTAACACATTGACAAAACTATCAAGCCATAATCAGACACTTTAGCATTTAGAGATTTCTGTTATAGCATGAATTTTCGTTCATAGCGATTACAAAATGTCAAGGTCTGTGAGTTGCTGTTAAGCGTTCGATGAAATTCGAGTTCCGTTACATAAGACTTATGCAAATCTAGGCAGAGGTACTCATAACTAGGCTTACTGCTTACTTCCTGCTTCATTCTGGAGGTGTCGGCACCTTCCCAGTCCACAGGCTAAAACCACCTAACTGGCGGAACCATTCCAAATTAATGGAGGCGTTGAAATCTCTCTCAATTCAGGGCGACCCGATGTAGGGGCGGGTTTTACTACTATCTTTTCGGTTGCACCTCAATGTGACTAAACCCGCCCTGTTTCTCTAGTTCTCCATTAATCCAAGCGGGTCACCCCTACATGGTTTTAATACCTACCCAAGGCAATTGCTTGGGTAGGATTTAGAACCTATTGATTCGGTGCCCACTGACTAATCCGGAAAATCACAAATTCAGCCGGTCGCACTGGACAAACACCCACTTCTACATAGAGACGACCGAGCATAATCGTCTCATGGGTGTTGATTTCCCCATCACACTTGACATAGAACGATTCTGAAGGGGAAGTTCCAAACAATGCTCCCTCACGCCAAAGCCGCTCCAAGAAATTGTTGACTGTACGGCGTACACGAGCCCAGAGAATTTGGTCATTTGGCTCGAACACCACCCACTGTGTACCAATTTCAATGGATTTCTCAATGTAACTGAGTAAGCGGCGGACACTGATATAACGCCATTGCACGTTATCCGGTTCTACCAAGGTGCGAGCACCCCAAACCTTGTAGCCTCGGTTGTAATTGGCGAAGTTACGGATACAGTTAATTCCCATCGGGTTTAACAGTTCTTGTTCCCGCATATTGGTGTCATAGGCTAAACCCGTCACACCACGCGGCGTTTCATTCGCCGGTGCTTTGAACACGCCCCGTGTTTCATCCGTGCGACACCAAATCCCCATCATGTGACCACAAGGTGGCACATAAATGGGGCGTCCGCCATTGCGAGGATTCGCCACTTTAATCCAAGGATAATAGAGAGCGCCAAACATGGAACGGCGATTAAACAGTTTTAACCAAGCCGCGACATCTTGAGGTTTCTGTTGTTCCGCCGCAACTGGGGTATCTCCTTTCGTCGGCTTGACCGGAGGTGCGTCAAGAACCGCCATCCGGTACGCTGGACCTGGGAAGGAATTCTCGCACATACTCAGCATCATTTCCATGACACCGTGAACTTGTTCTAAGTTCATCAATCCTTCTTGATACACTTTCATCAAGTCAGGACAAGCAATCATGGCGACTTCATCAATTTCAAAAATCCCCTGTGTCCCCGTGCGGTCATCCCGTTGTCCTTGTAAATCGCGGGCAAAGTTGTCTGGGGGAGAAATGTACGGTGGCGGCGTAATCTCATACGCTCCTTGCATGGGGCGCCGTGACAAGGGTTGTCCGCTTTGGGAGATGTCAACCGCCTGGATAAATTCTGAATCTTCAACAGCGGTAACCACATAGTCAGCCACCTGCGTTTCCACTTCTGGATTCATCGTCAGGTGGTCATACCGTTCCAATACCTCTTCGCCCCGTGCCACAATCAGGTCAAAGAATTCACCGGTGTTGTACGGGGGTTCGGCATCCTCTGGTGCGTCTTCGGGTAAGGGTTTCGGTGTACTTTCTTGAATCACCACCCGCAGCCGAGGTTCATCTGCACCGGGTAGCGCTAAAGCGCCCCCTTCTTCTGATTCAGTCGGCTTGAGCGTGAATTGCAAAGAGGGGCGATTTCCCGATGTTAAAACCTTAGTCCCCGTTTGCTCGATTGGCGGGGGTTCGGAACCCGGTAATTTTGTGCCAATACTGGTTACCCAGCAGCGTCCCCCACCATTGAGGAACCACCCTTGAACTGCAAAGGGTAAATAGGCGTCAAAGTCGGTGAACCCATCGGAGCCTTCTTTGGCAAACGACTGCAAATACTGATCCCAAGTGGTAATCAGCATGGGTTTAAATAATTCGGCGTCACCGCGTATATCCTCGGTAAAACCAATAAACCCAGCGACACTCATACTAATGCCCTCAATCGGGCGACTGCCACGGTCTACCTCTTCAACGTAGACTCCTGGGGCAAAATAATCTAATGGCATGAGTAATATTCCTCCATTTAGGACTTAAATCAGCCAACAGAAAAACAACCTTAGCGCGTCAAACTCTATACACTGTTGACAGGGGCAGTTTTCTGTGCCAATTGAAAGGAACAAGCGCACAAGCAGACAACGCTGGATGTGCCAAAATCCCTAATGTATTCCGTAAGGCTGCTGCATCTAGCCAACCTCTGAATAATATCTTTCAGTGATAGCATGTCAGAACCTGTTCGTACAGGAGCCATTACCTTTTGTTGTCGCAACCAGCGATGACGCCGTAGCTCAGTTAAGTTCTTATAGAACGACCCTTGCTTATTTAAAGCAGTATAGACCCATTGGGTTAAAAGAAATAGCGTTCTGCCAATCTGGGAACTTACCTCAGACAAGATATACTGTTGGCGGGCACCAATTGAGCTTTTGTCATACTGAATCGAATAGAGCGCAGCGAAGCATCTGGTAAGATTCTTCACTCCGCTATCGCTGCGTTCAGAATGACAGACTCTGACCGTAACAGGTATATTTACCCAGGTTGGGGCAACAGCAGCGATCATAGAAGTGCGTGATTATGCTGGACGCATAAGCGTAATCAGAGAGGCTAACCTTAACTATTTTATTAAACTATAGTCGAAAATTTGCCATGAATATCTTTACAAATTATTAAACCTTAAAAAAAAATTATTTTTGTCTCGACCTACTTGAAAAGGTTACCCAGGTTTAGGCTATGATTATTGTCCAGCATTTTTTATCTCAATTCGGCTAAAATTGTAAAGAAAAGTAAAATGTTTGAGTTCTGAAGACTGGGTGAAATAGGGATAAGGACTCCTGTTATGTCACAACTTGTGAAAGCGCAACTGATTTCAACTGATGGTGGCGGAACTATTGAATTTATGTTTAATCCCAACCAGTTGGCGTTCAATCAGCAAATTAATCTAACTAAAAATAGTGGAGCGCGGACAGGGAGGGGATTGCCTAAAGTTAACTTTGCTTATCCTGAACCCGTCATCCTCACCATCAATGACCTAATTTTTGATACCTACGAGCGAGGGGAGAGTGTTCTAAAGTATATCAAATCATTTCAAAAAGCGGTTGATTTTGCCGAGTCAGGAGCAGGTCGAGAGAAACGTCCACCAACTTATGTGTTTACCTGGGGTTCTCAAAAGTATATCCGCTGCTTTGTCACCAAACTTGATTACAATCTGACGATGTTTCTGCCGGATGGGACACCAGTACGCGCCAAGATTAACTTAACTTTAGAAGAGATTGATGAGTCCATATCCCAACCGGGTATGTCTACGCCTAAGTCGAATGCCAGTCAACGCCAACAAGATAGCTTGTCCAGTCGTAAGGCTCGGCTTAAATCAGGCTCTGGCGCGAGTTCACCCACGTTAAGTCCCTCGCCTCAAGCAGCACCATCGGCAAGTTCACTGACTATGGGAGGTTTGGGGGGTGCAGCTAATGCAGCATCCCAGGCTGCCTCTCAAGCCTCTGATGCGGCTTCTCAGGCGGCTAATGTGGCGTCTCAAGCTGCTTCTCAAGCCTCTGATGCGGCTTCTCAAGCTGCTTCCCAAGCCTCTGATGCGGCTCTCAAGTCTCCGATGCTGCTTCCCAGGCGGCTTCTCAAGTCTCTGATGCGGCGTCTCAGGCAGCTAATGCGGCGTCTCAGGCTGCTTCTCAAGTCTCCGATGCTGCTTCCCAGGCGGCTGATACGGCTTCCCAAGCTGCCTCTCAAGCCTCTGATGCGGCGTCTCAGGCGGCGTCCCAAGCTGCTTCCCAAGCCTCTGATGCGGCGTCCCAAGCTGCTTCTCAACTTGAAGAATGAACATCATGAAACAAATTAAATTGGGTATTAGTAGCGAGCAAGATCCCCGACTTCGTAGGAGAATCATTTTTTCCAGACTTTCCGGCGGAACGTATGGAACAACAGGAAAGGAAAGTCCTAATCGATGTGTCTACTGCTATACTTGAAAAGCGCTGTAAATGCTGAACCGCTTATTTCATTGCCTCTACTGAGTCGCGATCGCTAAACGAATGCCTTCGACTAAACGTAAGCGATCCATAACGCTAACAACTCGACCATGAGGGACATTTTCATCGGCATTAATAATCACCAAGACTTGAGAATTTGCCGTAACCAATGACTCTATTCCTGCTTCAAGTTGCGATAATTCAATCGGTTCCCGGTTAATAAAAATTGCACTATTTTCCTGAATTGTGATCGTAATTATTCGGTCTTGTAGCTGACTTTCTGCGGTTGTCGCCGTCGGCAAATTAACAGGTAATCCTTCAGATCGGGTTAAATAAAGAGTTGAAATTATAAAAAATGCCAAGATGGCGAATATCGCATCAATCATCGGCACGATATTAATCTGGAATGGTGTTTCTGAATCATCAGGTAGACGCATAGTAGTGTAGAGACGCTTCTTGCATCGCGTCTTGAGTTGAGGTTGTTTACTGACGACGGAATAACAAATGACAAATAAAAACGGTAGAAAAGGCTAACCTTCTCTACCGCCAAATCGGAATTATCAATCGAGTGGATTATTCAGCACCTTGAGGTAAAAGTTCCCGTTGTTCACCAGGTTCTCCAGGAATAACTTTCACTTTGCCCTCTTCATCCACATCGACAATAGCGCTGTCTCCTTCTTGCAGGCGAGTCGAGAGGATTTCTTCTGCTAATACGTCTTCTAACAAGCGCATGATTGCCCGACGCAGGGGTCTTGCGCCATAAGACGGACTGTACCCTTCTTCCACCAACCGTTCTTTGAAGCGATCGGTGACTTCCAAGGTAATTCCCTGTTCTGTGAGACGCTTGAAGACTTCCCGCAGTAGGATATCGCAGATTTCCTTGATCTCGTCTTTGCTAAGCTGACGGAAGACAATAATCTCATCCAAACGGTTGAGGAATTCTGGACGGAAGTACTGCTTGAGTTCCTCATTGACCAAAGAACGGATGCGGTTGTACTGGGATTCGGCTTCGTTGTCACTTAACTCAAAGCCTAAACCACCGCCACCTTTTTCAATAACCTTAGACCCGATATTAGAGGTCATGATTAATAGGGTGTTCTTAAAGTCTACGGTCCGCCCCTTAGCATCCGTGAGACGCCCGTCTTCCAGGATTTGCAGCAGCATGTTAAAGACATCAGGATGAGCTTTTTCGATTTCGTCGAATAGCACCACCGTGTAGGGACGACGACGTACTGCTTCAGTTAGTTGACCGCCTTCGTTGTACCCGACGTACCCTGGAGGCGAACCAATCAATTTACTGACGGTATGGCGTTCCATGTACTCGGACATATCCAAGCGAATCATCGCGTCTTCTGAGCCGAAGAAGTAAGCCGCCAAGGATTTGGCTAACTCAGTTTTACCCACCCCGGTAGGACCTGAGAAGACAAAGCTGGCGATGGGACGGTTGGGATTCTTCAAACCTACCCTTGCCCGTCGAATCGCGCGAGACACCGCTTTCACCGCATCTTCCTGACCGATGAGGCGCTGGTGCAGCGTATCTTCCATGTGCAGCAGCTTCTCGGACTCGGATTCAGTTAGCTTGCTAACGGGTACACCCGTCCAGGATGCGACAATGTGGGCGATATCTTCCTCATCAACAACCGGAGAATCATCCGTTCCCGTTTCTGTCTTTTTATTTTGAGCGATCGCGCGAATTTCGCTTTTAATTTCCATTTCCCGATCGCGCAGTTCCCCCGCCCGGTCAAAGTCTTGCGATCGCACGGCGTCGTCTTTTTCTTTCAGGACTTGTCGCAGTTCCTTATCTAACTCTTTAGCTGCTGGGGGAAGCTGGGAGTTAATTAGACGCACTCGGCTACCGGCTTCATCGATCAAGTCAATCGCCTTATCTGGCAAATACCGATCTGAGATATAGCGATCTGACAGTTTTGCCGCTGCATCCAGGGCTTCATCTAAAATTTTCAGCTTGTGATGCTGTTCATAGCGTTCGCGCAACCCGTATAAAATCTCAATCGTCTCTTCAACAGACGGTTCACCTACCATCACGGGTTGGAAGCGCCGTTCTAATGCCGCATCCCGTTCAATATGTTTACGATACTCATCCAGGGTTGTCGCCCCAATGCATTGGAGTTCGCCTCTGGCTAAAGCCGGTTTCAGGATATTTGCGGCATCAATTGCCCCTTCAGCCGCACCTGCACCAATCAGGGTATGAACCTCGTCAATCACCAAAATCACATTGGCAGCTTGACGAATTTCATCCATGATTTTCTTGAGGCGTTCTTCAAACTCACCCCGATACTTCGTCCCCGCCACCAGTAGCCCGATGTCCAGAGTAACGACGCGCTTTTCTTCTAAGATATCTGGGATATCGTTATTGGCAATTCGCTGCGCCAATCCTTCTGCGATCGCGGTTTTGCCGACCCCTGGTTCCCCTATCAATACAGGGTTATTTTTGGTGCGACGTCCCAAAATTTGGATAACGCGCTCAATTTCTTTAGCGCGTCCCACTACCGGATCAAGTTTACCTTCACCCGCCATTTGGGTCAGATTGCTCCCAAATTCATCTAAGGTTGGTGTTTTCGTGCGACCCGAAGATGCGCCACTGGTGACTTCTGCCGTCTCGCCCAGCATCCGGATGACTTGAGTTCTCACTTTGGTCAGGTCTACACCCAAATTTTCCAAGACTCGTGCCGCCACCCCTTCGCCTTCCCGGATCAACCCCAGCAGTAGATGCTCAGTTCCGATATAGTTATGACCCAGTTGGCGGGCTTCCTCGAGTGATAATTCTAATACTCGTTTTGCCCTAGGGGTAAAGGGAATTTCCACAGCGACAAAGCCGGAACCTCTACCAATGATTTTCTCAACTTCAATCCGGGCATCTTTAAGATTGACACCCATCGACTTGAGAACTTTGGCGGCGACGCCAGTTCCCTCCCCGATCAAACCCAGAAGGATTTGCTCCGTGCCGACAAAATTATGCCCCAGGCGACGTGCCTCTTCCTGGGCTAGCATGATCACCTTAATGGCTTTTTCTGTAAAGCGTTCAAACATGGCGTATTTCCATCACCTGTTGCGTGCCCGTGTACGCTGATTCTAGCATAGGAGACTTCTCAGGCTGTCTCCTATACAACAACCTGTCTAAATTAATCTTCAAATTCCTCTCTCTCAGGGGAGGGATTTGGGAAGCTGGGGAAGTAGAGACGTGCCATGGCACTATGGCAAGCTGGGGCAGATTAGGGACAGAAGAATTTTCTATGAACAATCAACAAGTGACAAATGACCAATGACAAATCACAAATCACACATAACTAAATAGTTGCCAACCCTGACGGGTTAAGCGGGAGACGATTTGCTCATAGCACTCTTGCAGGGTTTGCTCAAATTCCGGCTGTTGTAAACCCTTGCGCCACAAAATTAGGGCATCTTCACCCGTATCTTGGTAATATCCTCGGCGTCGTCCGGCTGGAATAAAATCAAACTTTTGGTAGAGAGACAGGGCAGCGTGATTCGAGGGTTTGACCTCTAAGGTTGCCCACTCCAACTGACGCTGTTTAGCGTCCTTGAGTAAGGCATACAGTAAAAATTGCCCCAGTCCCTGATGTTGATAGTTTGGATGCACCGCCAAAATCGTAATATGCGCTTCCTCCAGAATTGACCAGTAACAACCTAAACCCACTAAGGCATTCCCTAAAGGGGAGTGCGTGGGTAGATCCTCCCCAAGTGGATTTTGTGGTCTAACGACGGCTGAATGGCAACCCACTGGGCGTTTATGCCAGGGGTTGTGTGCTTCTAAAACCAGTAATTGACTATTCGGGCTATTTAACTCTCGTTCGTAGCCCGATCGCGTCCACAGCCCGCCAAAACATACAAGATCGAGATCAACAGCCGCACTCAGTTGTGCTGTGGTTAGCGGCTTTAGTTCTAAGACAGTCACAGCACTCAATTGTACACTAAGGAACGGACGCTTTTGGTGTACCTGCCCATATCCATTTCAAGATGATAACGACATTATGCTATTGACTGACTCCACTCAAGTGCAAAACTCTGGACAGCGATATCTTCAATCATCGCATTTCCATGGCGATGAGCGCTCACCCAATCAGGAACTGTTGCCGCTTACAGCCACTGTTAACAGCCAAGACTGCCTGGAAATTGGTGGCTGTGATGTTAAAGGTTTAGTTGAGGAGTTTGGTTCTCCCCTTTATATTCTAGATGAAGTCACCCTAAGAACAGCTTGCCGCCAATATCGGGATGCCTTTGCTCGTTACTATCCCGGAGATACCTTAGTGCTGTATGCTTCAAAAGCCTGGAATTGTTTAGCGGTTTGTGCGATCGCGGCATCGGCAGGTTTGGGGATTGATGTCGTATCCGGAGGTGAACTCTACACCGCACTAGAAGCTGGGGTAAAAGCTGATAAGCTGTATTTCCACGGCAATAACAAGTCTATCGCTGAACTCCAACTCGCCATTGAGAGCCAATGTACCATTGTTGTCGATAACCACTTGGAGTTAGAAACTCTGGCGGATTTGGCACAGAAAACCTCTGGGAACGCTAAGGTTCGGATCATGATTCGGATCACACCTGGGATCGAGTGTCACACCCATGAATACATTCGCACCGGTCACCTGGATAGCAAGTTTGGTTTTGATCCCCACAGTCTCGATCAAGTTTTTGCCTTCATTAGCCAGCATCCTATCCTCGACTGCATTGGTTTACATGCTCACATCGGGTCACAAATTTTTGAGAGTCAACCCCACAAAGATCTCGGGGCGGTTTTGGTTGATTATCTCCAGAAAGCCTCTGTGTTCAATCTATCCATTCAAGAACTGAATATCGGTGGCGGTTTAGGAATTCGTTATACCGAAGACGATGATCCCCCCACGATTGATAATTGGGTCAAGGGGGTTTGTGAAGCTGTGGTTAATGCCTGTAACCAGCAGCAGTTGGCCTTACCCCGGTTATTATCCGAACCGGGGCGATCAATTATTGGACCTGCTTGTGTAACGGCGTATACCATTGGCAGTCGCAAGGTGATCCCCCAAACGCGAACCTACATAGCCGTCGATGGGGGGATGTCCGATAATCCACGTCCGATTACTTATCAATCGGTTTATCGTCCGGTGGTTGCCAATCGCATGTCAGCACCAATAACCGAAACTGTCACAATTGCGGGTAAACATTGTGAATCGGGGGATATTTTACTCAAAGATGCCCAATTACCCGAAACCCAACCGGGGGATTTGCTCGTAATCATGGGAACTGGAGCATACAATTACAGCATGGCATCTAACTACAATCGTGTACCTCGACCTGCAGCGGTGTTAGTTAAGGATGGAACGGCTGAATTAATTTTGCAGCGAGAAACCTATCAAGACTTAATCCGCATGGATTATTTACCGAAACGACTTGTATCCCAGGATAAGGGATGAGGAATGGGGGAGCATGTAGAGACGTGCCATGGCACGTCTGGGAGCTGGGGGAGCTGAGGACAAAGGACAAATGACGAATCTGTCGCAACTCCCCGCCTAATCTCGCTACAATCAAGCCAGAGTCAAGCTCTCAGTTGCTAAGCGTTTAATTAAGTTCAATGCCTGCGTCGTCGTCGGGTTCTTTTCCTGACTCTGGCTGGGTTCAATCCTTATTGCTGCACAGCGTTGATGTCGGATTGGTTCTAGCCCTCACCTATATGGTTCTCCTCATTATCGGGGAGCGTCGTACTTTGTGGATGGTTCGAGGGCTAATCGTCTTGATGCTAGCGGCAGCGGTCAGTAATCGACTAGGATTGACCCTGTTGAGTTTTGTGTTAGAAAAATTGGTGGTTGGTTCGGCTGTGGCGATGGCTGTCATTTTTCAGTCAGAATTTCGCCGCTTTCTCGAACAAGTCGGGCGGGGAGAAATTAGGCAGTTGTTTCAATCCCAACGCCGCCCTATGCCTAAACCAGATAGTGTTATTGATGAAATTGTCGATGCGGTTAAAGAATTATCTCAAAATCGGACTGGCGCATTGATGATTATGGAGACCAATGGAACCATTGATGAGCGAGATTTTTCTGTACCGGGGGTACAGTTGAATGCTGAATTGTCTAAAGAACTGCTGCAAACTATCTTTCAGACGACGACGTTACTCCATGATGGGGCAGTATTGATTCGGGGGTCTCGTGTAGCCGCAGCAGGTGTGATTTTACCCCTATCCGAGCGAACTGCCTCACGACAGCTTGGCACGCGCCATCGAGCCGCGATGGGAATTACTGAGCGGGTGGAAAATTGCCTTTGTATTGTTGTATCCGAGGAGACGGGTTCTATTTCATTGGCGGAACGGGGCGGACTCAATCGACCTTTAACGAGTAGTAAACTCAAAGAACTGTTAGAGGCTCGATTTTCGACAGCGGTTGACCGTGAAGCAGTTGCCCCCGGCTTACGTAGTTTAGGTCGCCAAGTTAAGTCTCAGGGATGGCTACTCATTTCCCGCTTTCTCCGTCTGCCGTCCTCTACTTCTCGGAATAAGAAATGACTATTATTTAGACAACTATTATGCAAACGATACTAAAAGAATTACCAAGCGACCTCGACCAGGAACGTCTACCCAAACATGTAGCAGTGATTATGGATGGTAATGGTCGTTGGGCAAAACGCCGAGGTATTCCTCGGATTATGGGTCATCGCCGAGGAGTAGATGCCTTAAAACGGTTGTTGCGCTGTTGTGATGATTGGGGAATCCAAGCCTTAACCGCTTATGCCTTTTCCACAGAAAACTGGGGGCGTCCTATCGAAGAAGTGGAATTTTTAATGACACTGTTTGAGCGGGTATTGATGCGAGAACTCCAAGAGATGATGGAGGAGAATGTACGCATTCAGTTTGTGGGGAATTTAACGGCATTACCGCAATCCCTGCAAGACCAAATTGAACGGGCGATGACCCAAACTGAAAATAATACCGGGATTAAGTTTACTGTGGCGACCAATTACGGTGGACGTGAAGAGATTTTACAGGCTTGTCGGGCAATTGCGACTCAGGTTCAGCACGGTCAGATTCAACCGGAGGAGATTGACGAAGCGCTGTTTTCTCGCCATCTTTATACTGCTAATATTGGTGATCCAGATTTGCTGATTCGCACTAGTGGAGAGATGCGTTTGTCGAATTTTCTCCTCTGGCAGATGGCTTATGCTGAATTTTATACGACAAACACGTTTTGGCCCGATTTTGACCGAGAAGCGTTTCATCAAGCTTTAATTGCTTATCAGAAACGAGATCGGCGATTTGGTAAATTGTAGAGACGTAGCAGGCTACGTTTCTACAATCTATGGGTCGTTTATGGACCAGAGAAAATTGCTGCTTCTACATCTTCACGACTGAGGGAATACTTGAATGAGCGCAAAATGTCACGTCTTCCTTCTGCTGCATTAATGTAGCGCACGGCTAATTCCTCAACTTCTAGACAGAGTTCGGCTTTCCAAGTTGGTCGTTCCACACGCCAGCAATTGAGTTCATTGTTATCTTGTTGACATCCTTGTGAACGGAGCCAATTTTCGATTTCAGGAAGGGGATGGTTATAGAGGGGGGTGTCAGAGGAAGGAAGTACCATAGACGTTTTTATAGATTGAGGGATGGAACAAAAACAGGGGTTGACGGTGAATTAGATGGGGAGATATGTTGGTTAGCAGGGGGATATAGAGGGATTGGTTGTAATTGAGTTATCGGTTGATTGGTGACTCGACTCGATAGAGATATCCCAGAAACTTGAAAGGCATTGTCTCCTCGGGTTAAGCCAATCACAATTGCCAGGAGCAAGCATCCCACGAAGGTTATGCCTAAAATAAATAGGGCAAATAACTCGCCAGGGGAGAGAGGGCGGTCAGTGGGGTCAAGGTAGGCAGAGGATGAGTGATCCACTCGCGATCGCACGACGGGACGGTTCAATCCGGGTGGAGGTTGAATGACGTTGACGCGAGAATAGCGAATAGTTTGATCATACAGGATTCGCCGTTCTGGATTACTCAGTGTCCCATAAGCTTCATTGAGCTGTTGGAACTTAGTCTTTGCCGTTGCTTTTGGTAAGTCGGTGGTATCGGGATGGTAACGTTTACTCAGTTCCCGATAGGCACGACGGATATCTAGAGCAGATGCACTGGGGTGTACCCCCAGAATCCCATAATAGGTTATGGGTTGTAGCTGTTTGCTCGTCCTAGTCTTCTGTTTTACCCAGTCTTGAGCCATCCTAGCTGGTATAACAAACGGTTTTTATCATTTTACGCGATCGCTCTGGGTTGGTGAGCAGATGGGGGAGTTTGGTTTCTTCGTAGGGGCTTTAGCCTTAGACAAACCTGAGGAAGAGATTTTACGGAACTAGAAACAAACTTGGAGTCAGGGCGGGTTTATTGAATTGAGAGGTTTCTGGCAACAGGTAACAGTAAAACCCGCCCCTACGAGTTAATTTGTTTTTTCTGTATCTTGGCTCAATTGTCAAATAAAGCGGTAATCAAACCAAGAAGCAAGTTTTGCGATCGCGCTTTCTACTTCTCTTATCTGAAAGGCTTGATGTAGAGGTTATAGGCAGGCACATTTTCCCATAGTAAAACTCTACCATAAAATCGTGCGATCGCACCATAGTTTGTAGTTCTTAGTTCTTAGTGGTTGTGGTCAGGGCGGGTTTATTGAATTGAGAGGTTTCTGGCAACAGGTAACAGTAAAACCCGCCCCTACGAGTCAATTTGTTTTTTCTGTATCTTGGCTGAATTGTCAAATAAAGCGGTAATCAAACCAACAGGCAAGTTGTGCGATCGCGCCGTCTACTATCTGTGTCTGAAACGCTTAATAAAGAGGTTATATGCAGGCACATTTTCCCATGGTAAAAACTATACCATAAAATCTTTAGTGTCTGAATGCTTTACTTTTAAGCACTAAAGTGCTTACTACAGACATTAAAAAAATAATCATATCACGGGCAATAACTGACAACGACCCGCCCGGCTCCCCTAAACTGCTGATAATACGTTTGACTAACTTTATCCCCCAGCTCCGAAAGCCGATCAATCCCAATACCATTACGACCTTGTTCTTTCCCCGAACTGTGAATATAATAGCCATCACCTAAAAAAAGACCCACATGATTAATTTTCTCTGGTGTGCCAAAGAAAACCAGATCACCCGCTTCTAATTCCAGCAAAGGAATCGATTGAGTAAACGCCTGCTGCTGATAGGAATCTCTCGGTAACCAAATTCCCGACGCCGCAAACGCTGTTTGCATCAATCCTGAACAATCGTAATTAGGTCCAACTGTCCCCCCCCAGAGGTAATAATTAGACTGCTGCATCGCGTTCTTCGTAAACGCAATAACCGCCGGGAGTCGTTCTTGGATTTGAGTGCGCGAGAGTGCGATCGCGTGATAGGGTTGAGGGGCGATTTCCAGTTGAGTGATATCCTCAACTCGTAACCAGGCTCCATACCCATCCTCACATAACCGCACCTCTATAGCCTGTTCCCTCGTTGTGGATAATACCGATTGCAAATACCGTCCAGCCGCCGCTTGAGTCGCTAAACTAGCACAAGTGGGAGAATCATAAAGATTTAAATTAACACGGCAACGGTACTCACCATGTTTTAATTCAGATAATTCTTGGAATACAACCATATTGGCAAGAGTTGACACAACTCGTTGAGACCCGATTATGACATTCTTTCGTAAGGACGACCAACTCGAAAAAATTGGCACAGAGATTCTCGACGCCACCTGGTTAGAGTTTCCTGGATTCGCCCGCAATCAAATCGCTCTCACCTGGATTGTCTATGATCCCCCCATCCCCGTAAATACAGGAGGGGCGCTTTCTTCCGATGAATTTTGGAAATATCCAGTCCGAGGCTTTAGTTATCGGGGTGTTGAGCGAATTTACCCAGCAGATTTGGTTGCCCTATTTTATCTGGTAGCCATCCAAGAATGGTTAGAAACCTCCATGGTTGGACAATCCGATGAACTGAATCGAGGGATTCAGAATATGATTGTTGACTCTAGCCATGATGCATTAAGTCTAGTCGTCGATGTTTTGAGTGGGACAACCAGTGGTCCAGAGTTAACTCCTGGTCCGTTGGAAACCTGGAAACTACAACGTAATATCGTTAATCGTTACTTTCAATCTCTCGGTTGGCAAGACTTAGAATCAATTAACGTCAATCAAAAAACCTGGAGTGATGGACCCTATGGTCGGGAACGGCGATTTATGGGAACATTGATGGAAAATCGGAATATGTTAACCACGAATGCCACAGCACGGCTACTCCATAGTATCGTGGGTGGCGTGGCGGTTTCTGGAGTGCGATCGCAATTGATGATGAGCCTGCTAAAACGCAGCCTGAACCCAGCCACTCTCCAGAATAACCCCCATAATCAGATTACAGGATTCTTAGGCGGTGGTCTTCCACCAGAGGCTCAGTTATGGTCTAAATCCGGGTATTCAACCCCAATGCGACATGATGCGGCTTACATCGAGATCCCGTCAATGTTACCTTATCTACTGGTTGTATTTACTCAAAGCAAAACTCATAGTCAAAATCAAGACCTTCTCCCTTTTATTTCTCAAAAGGTCGTAAACGCAATGAGTATATTGACTTAGTGGCTAGGAAAGGGCAATCCTAGACAATATAAGCAAATCAGCTTTGCTAATTTCAACCTTTGAATTTTCTGTTGAGGAGTGACCTTGAAACATCATCTTTTACGCTCCGCTACTTACGGCGTGGGTTTAGGGATAGTCGCCATGGGTAACCATGGGTTACCCGTTAACGCTCAAGTATCCAGTCAGGGTGGATCATTGACTCGCTTAGAATCCATCGCGGCTAAGGTACGCACCGAGGGGACGGCTGAACCCGCCAATGCTTGGGTTAACCGATTGACAGGTGATCCCGCACTGACTCAGGGTTTGGTCAATCTTCCGGCTGAGTCTTCACTCTCACAAGCTACACCCATACCCAGTGCTACTGTAGAATCGCCGACTCCTTCCGTGTCGTGGAGTAAAGGACTCCCCAGCAATCCAGCAGCAACCCAGAGTTCGGTCAATCCCAGGGTTTCGGAAGATCAAGCCTCATCTGTAAAGAGTTTCACTCGTCTTGACGATGCTCTCGCAACTCAACCTGTCCCCCAAACCCTGACCTCATCGGCTGATTTGCTGACCCTACAGCCGACTCAGGACTCAGAAATCCTGTTAAATGAATCACAGACTCTCGCTCAAACCGATCTGGATATCCGTCGGGGAACTGATCGGGTTCCCAATTATGTGGGGGTTGGTGTCAACATTGGTTTAACCGAAGGTGACGATGACAATAACGCCAACGATGATGGTGGTGAGACGGGTTTAGGGGATGCTGGTTTTGTGATAAATGGCAAAATCGGATTATCTCGTAACCTATCCCTGCGACCTGGTGTGATAATTGGCGATGATGCCGTCTTTATGGTGCCGCTCACTTACGACTTTGTCATTCCTCGCGTCGATCCCTTTGAACCTGTCCGCTTCGCCCCGTTTTTAGGCGGAGGTGTCGCCTTGTCAACGGATAGCGATGATAATATTGGATTCTTACTCACTGGGGGTGTGGATGTACCCTTGTCGCGATCGTTTGTCGCCAATGGGTCAATCAATATTGGTTTTATCGAAGATCAGACCGATGTCGGTATCATCCTCGGCGTAGGTTACACCTTTGCTGATTTCTAGTTCCTAACCAATTTTTATCTGTAGGGGCGACCCGCTTACCTAAATTAACAATACCACTCCACTCAATTAAGTCGGGTCGCCCTCTATTCAAACCCTTGGATAAAAAGCGAATTAAGTTAAAGCGGGTTCACTGGACTGATAAATATGAGCGGCTTTGAGCATGTGATAGGTAATCAACAGTTGGGTTAAAGCTAGGGGATAACTCTGGAGTATTTCCCCTGTTGTTCCCGTAACCTTACCGATATCAGGATCACCTTCTAATGTACAGTATTTACCCAAGTAAGGAATTTCGCTACATAAAATCCTCTCTAATTCCCGTACCTGTTCCTCTGTCGCATGACCATCGATTTCCAGAACATCTACAGGTTTACCCATATCTCGGTCTAATTCTAGACGAATGGCTGTACTTAGATGGGATTTGCTGGGACTCAGGAGTCGGGTAAAGTCTGGATGGGGAATCGTCGGTCTGAGGACTAACCGCACATTCAGCATTAAATCACTCTGTTCCTCTGATAACTCGTCAGGGGGATAGAAGCTGACCACCATATCTGACCATCTACGCTGGGGACGGATAAATTCTTCAGAATCCATTTCCCGTTTTCTCAACTGTTCGAGTACCTGTTCCTCCGTATATCCCCGCTTGCGCGTATCCCGCTTAATCTTCCACTCACTCCGCAGAGATTCTGGTGGTGCTAAAAAGACCTTGACATCGAAGCACTCACGCGCTAAGCGAGTGGAATAACCGAGTAATCCTTCAACAATGACAAATCGGCGGGGTTGAATGTACTCTGGTGGTTCAAAGGTGCCGGTGTTGTGGTTGTAAATAGGTTTGAGAATCGATTGTCCAGTTCGCAGCAAACCCAGATGCTGCTGCATGATATCCAAATAGTTACAGTCAGGATGGAGGGCTGAAATCGCTTTTTGCGCCCGTTGCTGGCGATCATAGCGGTGGTAATCATCGGTACAGAGGATTGTGACTTCATCTTCGCCCAATATTTGTGCAATTCCTCGTGTTAGCGTTGTTTTGCCAGCAGCGCTATCACCGACAATACCGAGGATAATAGGGCGATGAGTCATAGGTCTTCGATGATTATAAAATTAGGGAACTCCTGATTCGTCTTATTCTAGGGGGGAAGGGAGTATTTTGTCATTTGTCATTCATTCGGGAATTGGGTAAGGTAGAGTTTTGAGTTAAATCACAACTGTTCCATCTCCCCAATCTCCCCCATCTTCCCCATCTCCCTACACCTCAGCTAGCCATCTCACTAGCAAGATCATCCGTTTTTGCCGCCATGATAAAGTCGTTTTTGTGTAAGCCGGAGATCGCGTGAGTCCACCAGGTTACAGTGACTTTACCATATTCGGTTAAAATAGCGGGGTGATGTCCTTGTTCCTCGGCAATTTCACCCACACGGTCGGTAAAGGTAAGCGCTGTTTTGAAATCGGGAAATTCATAAGAGCGTTCTAAGCGGGCTTCCCCTTGTGGCTGAATTAGGTTCCAGTCGGGAATTTCCGGTTTAAGTTGGGCGATCTCTTCTTGGCTAACGGGGGATGAATTCTTGGTGCAAGCTTCGCATTTTTGTTGGTTTAATTGAGCCATAGCGATTCTCCTTCTGATTTCCCTCACTTTCACATTTTAACTTGATTGTGCGAGAAGTCTCCCGGCATAATCTACGATTTGGCGGCGAGATGAATCGTGCCTTGTGACAAAACTTGTTTTTCTAAACTTATGCTTAAGAGACTTTACTATCAATGACTTGGATATGTTATAGTAAGCTGAATAGGCTATAATTATAGCCGCAAACCTCGAAAACCAAGCGGCAAAAACTTTCATTCTGCCTTGGAAGGGCGGCTGCGCGGGTTCTGCCTGAGAGGAGACCAAAGGTAGGTTGAGAATCCGGTCTCTCAATCCCAACTGACGATAATAATTTTCTTGGCTGGTTATCGCTGGTTTACGAACCTAGGCTAGGTTCTCCAAAAATTCAAGAAAAGGGGGTGACACCCCTAACTCCAAAAATGATATAGTGTGACAGATAGATGCACCCTGATAATTGGGAGAGTCCTTTGAGTGGCTCTCTTTTTTATTGGTTATTGGTCTAGTGGTCTGTCAAGCCAATTTTGACGGATAATAGAATTGTATATCTACCAATCCAGTTGACAAATGTGATATTAGCGTTCTTGTGTCACTCTAGGCAGAGGAAAGGTGGAAACCTGTCCTGTCGTAAGCTTTGGGAATAGCACCTGGGAAGCGATTCATCCAGGGTAAGCTCATCTAATTTGGTATAAATTGTATTTGACAAAAGTCAGGCTTGTTGCCAAGAAAGAGGAAGGGGGGGGGAAAGCGATCGCGCCCTCTCTGGGAGTCGGCTAAAACCATTGTCTGGTGGTCATTGGTCAAACTCTGGACTTTGGACTTTGGACAAAAAAACTACATTTGCGTAGCTTTTACGCAAATGTAGTTTGAACTTAATTAAGAGGAATTAATTTGACTAAGTATTTGCTTTTTTTATTCTTGTCACTAGCCCTAGGAAAAATCGGCTCCAGGTTGTGCAAAAACGGCTATTTAACTAAACTTTACTCTGATTATTGTAGTGGTGTGACACAGCTAAAATTGTGGAACAAATTTTACAATTAAATCGGGCGCACGTCGATGGTTTTCAGGGGGCAAGCCTTGCGCCCCTACTACTCTATCAATTTAGGCGTATCACGCCACTAGCGTAACGCATCCCACCAAACTCAATCATAATGTGTATAGCCACTTATCTGACTCAACTGAACCATCAACAATTATGATGAATTCAAACACTAACGGGTATAAATTAATCCGTCTCGCCGGATTACGCCGCTTCGCGATCGCGATTACCTTTCTCAACCTATTAGGACATACAGTATTAGGCTTTGAGCAATCCTGGGCGCAACCTTTAATTGCTCTATTCACCGCCTACAGTACCGAACTAATTCTAGAACTAATTGACGCCAAAGTTAACCAGCGTCCCCAGTCATACATATAATTCCGCTGATTTAACCCACTGGTTGGCATTAGATATCGCCAGTAAAGCCTTAACCGATGCTGGATTTGCCCAGGGTGAAGGTTGTGGCTTTGTGGTGTTGATGCGCTACCAAGACGCGATCGCTCCCTAATTCAGTCATTGTAGCCGGTCGATTTGGTCAAGCCCCAACCCTCAAATTAAACCAATCCAAACTTCCCTTCCAACGGTTCTTAGAACATCCACGAGTCTATATTCCTGGTGTGGAATTAGTCGTAGATAGTGAACTGATGGTAAACCAGAAATTACCGGAAATCAACAGATATCAATAACCCACGCCGGGAATATCACCCTCGCTTGTGCCAGTTTAAATCAACCCATCCCCAATCAGGAGGTAAAAACTAGCATTTAAAACCAACAAACCCCAACTCAAACCCGCCAAATCCCTCTGCGCCCCTCTGCGTAAACCTCTGCGCCCTCTGCGTTAAAAAAACATCATCTCCCCCCAACATCCAACCATGCGAACCTATGAATACCAATAAACAAATTGATATCTTGAGTAATTTGTTAGCTGCTTAGTTGTTTTAGGTAGAGATAACTGGGCTCTTTCGAGTGAGTAGTCGAACTCAGCTAAAATATCATCCGCTTCATAGGGTAACTCGAAGTAAGACCGAAAGGTGTAGGACTGACCTTCTTGCAGGATTTTGATTTTCGCCATAGCGCGTTCACCTTCTCCAAAATTCCCATCATGACTCTTAAAGGGACTTATAGTAGGGACACGACATGTCGTGTCCCTACAGATAGCGCATTTTGAATAGGTGGATGGCTAACGCGCCGCTCTAGATGTCTCCTGCGGCATACTCTCCAGACTGAGGGGTACCATATCACCGTTAAACGTCAGTCCCAATAACATGGGTTCCTGAGGTTGAATAAACTTGCCCGTGAGTACACACCGCTCTTCTTGCTGCGCGGTAGCCCGAATGCTGGCTCTGATATCGTAGACGGAAAAGTTAGGTCGATAATCCCCCGACTTATGCTGGACATAATTCCAGAGGATATCTCGAATCAGGGCTTGATAGCCTTGGTTGCCAGAAAGATCTTTGAGCTTCTCCTTTAACTCCCTCTCTAAGCGGATGCTGGTTACTTCCATGTCAGTGGTTGAAGTCTTAGGAATGGCACGTATCATGTTTTTTTCCTCAACAATGTGGACAGGTTCGTAATACAAGTGTAGTATTTAACTCGTTCGGCGAGAAGTCTCCCGCTAACCCTTCGGGTATAGCTGCGAGATGAATTGCCATTCAGACGGAACTTGTTCCCATTTTATCCTGACATACCAAGCAATTTGTGATACAATTTATATTTGTCGTTGACCCACCTAGCGGACTAAGAGGCTACCTGTATGGTGTAAAAGTACTCGGCTGAGACTAGGGAATCAGAGAAACCACTGGATCTAGATGTCCATGTCAATCTGCCCGTAAAATCGGAAAACTCTACAAGCTCTCACATTTCTGCCTTGGGAACCAGGGCGGCTGCGCGGGTTCTCCAACTCTCGGAGATAAAGGTTGGATTCCAGCCAGAGATGCTGAGTAAGACCAAAGGCAACTTCTTGCTAGAGGCATCGGCGAATGAGACGCGAAGCCTACACTATAGCCTCCGGGTATAGTGTAGGTAGTTCACAAAGCAGTATTGAAACAAATTACCTCCTGTGAGCCTTCATCTATCCATCTCCACCACTTGCCCTGATACCAGTCGCCTCGGCGATTGGCAGTCAGCGGGTTTGTCGGTGGAGTTTTTTATTGGGGATGGATATCGCTCGATAGAACCAGGTACAGCCCAAATCGGCAACTTATTTAATTTTGACGCCGAGCATTTAACAACCATCAATCCAAAACCGGATCACAAAAGCGGGAGGTACAGGCGCATCCAAGCCGTACCGATATAGGACAAGAAAACCATAACGTTTTTCCAATCCCCCGCTCTGACTCAAACAGCAGCGGGGTTTCTTATCCCAAGGAGTAAAAAGCGTGACGAGTGTAACTGAAAGATTAAGGCGCTCAGTGGTGGTGTTCTCCAAGAACTACCTACCCCTGAGTCGAGTCAACATGAAGCGGGCGGTGACGCTCCTGGTTACTGGGAAAGCCGAACCGCTAGATTGGTGTAATGGTCAAGGATATCCAGTGCATTCACCCAGCTTAGTCTTACTTGTTCCTGAACAGATTCGCTTGACCAAAGCTAATTGCGATCGCGTCTGGAAAGTACCCCCTGTGAATCGCCGGGAAGTCTTGCGCCGGGACAAGCATCGTTGCCAATACTGTGGTAGCCCCAAACGGCTCACCCTCGACCACGTTATCCCCCGTTCTAAGGGCGGAAACCATCGTTGGGACAATGTAGTTACTGCCTGCGAACAGTGCAATAGTCGAAAAGGCGATCGCACACCTGAGCAAGCGGGAATGACTTTACTCACCCAGCCTAAAGCGCCCATGCATCCCACTGTGGCTTTTGCCGAACAGTTCTGGCGCGAACAGCACGTACACCTGGAATAATAGGAGATATCAGGTCATGCTGAAACTTACTTATACTGAAAATGGCTTTTACCTAGAGCGTCTATCGGGTTCTCTAGAGGAATGGGTGACTTCCCGAGTCATGTTGGCGCTGCGAGCCGCATCCAGCCTCTGGGTTGAATCTAGCACTGCTTCGTTTTTACTGCCTGCCGATATGCCTCAGTTGGCTGACTTAGAAAAGGCGGTTCGGCAACAAACAATCGATGACATTTCCCTATCGATTTGTGATGCTGATTTTATCGAAGTCACCCTCAAAGGCAACTGGATGACATCCAATCCTAATGGTGAAGAGGGTGTGTTTGTAGTCAACTTGAGCGATCGCACCGAGTTTTTTCTCTCTAAGCTGTGGCAGGATTCTCAAACTTATGCCTCTGTTACTAATGAATAAGCGAGGGCGCACTACCAACAGTGCGCCTTTTTTGTATTTTTGAATGAGTCTTTTTTGGGCTAAAGTGAGGCTGATAGGCTTGCTAAAGGAATAGAACCGTGAATACCAAACTACTACTCCCATTCTTGATCACCACCTTGCTGGTAAGTGACTCTTTAGTACCGGAAATCGGGCATGCTGAACCCCCGATTCAAGTCGCCCAATCTATCTGGAAACCCTTTTCCTCAGCCCCAGGTAATTTCACTGTCTTAATACCTGGTATACCTCACCAAGAACATGACACAATCACCACTGAAAAAGAAAAATCTTTGCCAAATTCCGTCCGACTGGCAGGAGGCGCAACAGGAACAGTCACCCCAGGACGCGCCACAAGAACAGTTAGTCCCCCTCCAGCTAACCTCAATGCCCAATTACGACAAGCTGTCTGTAACCAAAACTGGTCACAAGCGATGAATGTTGTCAATCGAATGATCGGTCAGACTGACTCCCAAGAGGTTCGGCAACAGTTATTTGATTATAAACAAAAATTACAAGGATTTGCCAATTCTAATGCAGTGGTTCCAGCGAGTGAGTTAACCGATTGTTCTTAGGTTTTAGGTTTTAGTTGAACAATGAAGAATCAATGATGAACCAATTTCACTTAATATGCAGCTTATTGATCACGATTTGAACAATTGCCTCTGGAGATTGGGAAGCGTCAATGTAGATTGCTTCAGAGGGAATCGGTTCTTCCAATGTTTCAAATTGACTTGGCAGCAGGCTTTCATGCATAAAGTGGTTTTGGCGATGTTTGAGCCGTTCATCAATGAGTTCAAAGCTACCTTGCAGGTAAATAAACTGGATTCGTGAATCTTGAATACCTAAAACTTGACGATAACTTGACTTGAGAGCCGAACAAGCTAATACTGTATTTTCACTTGCCACTAGCCACCGATCCATTGCCGATCGTATCACCTCTAACCAGGGTTGTCTGTCTTGATCGTTGAGGGGTATGGCTTGTTTCATTTTCTCTTTTGCGGCTTGAGTATGAAAATCATCAGCATCCCGAAATTGCCATCCCAAGCGTTGAGCTAAAGTTTGACCCACCCTAGATTTGCCAGAGCCAGAAACCCCCATCACAATTATAATCATTTCTCAGTTATAAGAAACCGTGGAGCTAATTTACTTCTCATTGGTATAAATAACCAAGGATTCTAAAATGATACTTCGGGACGGGTTAAAACACGGATTTATCCAGGTTTTATTGGTAAGCTGACGATAAACTCTGAACCCTGACCTAATTCTGAAATAACCTCAATTTTTCCCTGATGTTTCTGAATAATCTGATACGAGATAGCTAGACCCATTCCCGTTCCTTGTCCCACAGGCTTGGTTGTAAAAAATGGATCGAATATTTTAGGTTTAATTTCTGGAGGAATCCCAGAACCTGTATCCCGGATTTTGATTTCAACTTGATTAGGATCAACCTGCTGGGTTTGAATAATAATCTGCCGTTTGCTCAATCCTGGCTCACTGCTTAGTTGATCAATAGCATTGTTTATAATATTCATAAAAACTTGATTTAGCTGAGCCGGATAGCATTCAATTAAAGGAATCTGCCCATAGTGTTTAATGACTTCCATATCCCGACTTAGGCGAGAATTTAAAATTAAGATTGTATTCTCAATGCCTTCATGAATATCGACTTGTTTCATGTCTGCTTCATCTAGGCGAGAGAAATTTCGTAAGGATAAAATAATTTGGCGGATGCGTTCAGTTCCCACTTGCATGGAATTCATAATTTTGGGAAAATCTTCACAAATAAACTGCCAATCAATTTGATCAAGTTTAGTTTGAATCTCTGCTGAAGGATGGGGATAATGCTGCTGATATAGA
This sequence comes from Coleofasciculus sp. G2-EDA-02, assembly GCF_040226375.1. Lineage (NCBI taxonomy): Bacteria > Bacillati > Cyanobacteriota > Cyanophyceae > Coleofasciculales > Coleofasciculaceae > Coleofasciculus > Coleofasciculus sp. G2-EDA-02. Next base: position 38,946 of record NZ_JAVKEW010000153.1, read on the forward strand.
TGCAACAGTTCTAGAAGATCATGAGTATAGTCTTGGGCATAAGTCAGATTACCATGAATAAAATTCACCGGATTATTAATTTCATGGGCAAGTCCAGCTACCATCCGTCCCAAGCTAGACATTTTTTCACTTTGAATCAGTTGCGCTTGGGCTTGCTGTAAGTCGTGAATTTGGGTAGCGACTCGTTGAATCAGATGATTGAGAGATGTGGCTAACACTCCGATTTCATCCTCAGTGGTTACGGGAGCTTGCAGGTCAAAATTGCCGTCGTGAGTGGCTTGTTCTGCAATGCGGGTTACTGCTTGAATCGGACGTGCGATCGCGCGACTGGTATAGATGGCTAAAACTGCCGCAATTCCTATCGATAGCATCATACTTCCAGCAATGATGCTAGCCCGTAATATCTTAGCGTCCTTAAATTTAGCCTTTGCCTGCTGTTGTTGAATTTCAGTTAAGCGAACGAGCTTGTCTAAACTTGCTGAAATTGTTTCAAACTGGGGAATCAGTTCGCTTTTAAACGTTTTTACCAAAAAAGGTTGGATCGTTTGTATTTGGCTGGGAGTAAGCCTTTCATAAGTAAGTCTTTCTAAAATAGAGCTAACTACCTGATGATAGGTGTCTAAACCCTGAGCACAATAATTCAATAGTTCTTTTGGGGAGTTCCTATAATCGCTTGGTAATTGACGATGATTTTTTAAATGAAATTGTAATTGTGCGAGTTGATTATCGGTTTTTATTAAAGCTTCATTTAATTTCCTAAGATTATCAGCTTCTACAAGCTGATTTTCTGATAAATAAGCTAGTCGTTCTTGGTACAATTGAATAGTAAAAAAAGATTTTTCTAAATTTCCCAACATATCCAGTCGTTCCTGGGTAATTTCTAACGACTCTCTGGCGCGATCATCATAATGTTCTCCAACGATTAATCCCGTCGCCGTTCCTAAAACAGCAATGCTTACCGCTAAAAAATAGCCAGAACCAATTTTTTGATGAATACTCCAACGACGGCTGATACGATTGATCCAAAGTCCAGGATTAGCAAACAGACGGAAGCGACGCGCTGGCGTGGAAGGAGTCGCGATACCTGGATGATGAGAAATAATACCCGATTCTGAGTGATGCATAAAACAAACACGATACCGTCATTGTTCTAATCTAGACAAAACACCCTTTGCCCATCTAAAGTATAATTTTCAGATGTCAATCCTTTGACACTCCCCCTTTTAGAAAAAGGGGGATTCTGCGGAACTCGCATTCCACATATCCTGAGAAAACAACTCTAATTGTCTTCCCAGGTTCCCAGGCACACGACGTTTACCCTTGCGGGTGTCGTGTTCTCTCCCTTTAGGCACTGTTAATTCAGTGCTGGGCGTTTCAAACAGACTTAGCTGCTTGGGTTTCCCACAGTCCGTGGGTACCTTTTTTATTACTAATTTCAAGCCATATTCAGCAACAGCTTTACGCTTGATATTTCGTGCCGCCTGCTTGTCTGCATGGTCGAAGTGTCCACACCTGGTACAAATAAAACGCTCTCTGTCCCGGTTGGCTTTATCGATATGACCACAGGCGCTGCACTCTCTGGATGTATCTCGCGGGTTCACTTTGAGCAAGACCTTTCTCGACTTCACAGCCGCATACTCAATCTTGGAAATTAACTCTCCCCATGAGGCATCCGAAATGGAACGATTTAGACCTCGCTTGGCTGATTGACCACCATCCAAAAAACGTCCGGTTCCTTCATCTGGTTTGGGTTTACACCGCCTCACCATTCCTTGAATGTTGAGATCTTCTACTACAACGGCATCGGCTTTCTTGACCAGTTTATTGGCAACCTGCCACTGGTAAGCATTTCTGCGATTTGTTATTTTGCTGTGTAGCTTGGCTACTTCAGCAGCCCGTTCCTTGCGCCTCCCTGAACCTTTTTTAGTTCGACTGACACGCCGTTGGCGAATCTTCAGGGTTCGCTTAGTCTTCTGATTAGTGGCAAACCTGGGGTTGGGGATATCACTCCCATCGGAGCAATGCACCAACTTAGTTAAGCCCATGTCCAGCCCAACCGCCGTTTTTACTTCGGAAGCGGGGCGGGGTATAAGCTCTGGAATTGATTTGTCCTCCAGGCGTACCGAAATGAACCATCCATCGGTTCGGCGACGAATTGTAACGCTTCTAACGGCAAACCGATCAGGGATGGGGCGGGAATTGAAAAAGCGCATCCAACCGATTTTAGGCAGATAGACTTTGCTCCCCTTGAACTTGACCCGACCTGGCTTGTACTCGAACGACCGGAAATTACTGCGGTTTTTGAATACTGGGAATCCCCCCCCATCAAAGAAGTTTTTATAGGCAGTGTTCAACCTGGCAATATTGCGTTGCAATACGTCTGAGTCGATCGATTTATACCAGGGACGGGCAGCTTTCAGGTCTACCAGTGCGGCATCCTGAATCGTGCCAGCATTACGTTTTTTGCCGTTGTTTTTCCAGGGATTACCCGTCGCACCGTTTTTAACGATGCAGCAGGTTAATGGGTAAGCCTCGGCTTTAGTCCTTAAACTGCAATAGGGTCCCTGAATAAAAGAGTAATGATAAGTTTCAATCCGGTCAGCTAAACACCAGTTGTAGGAGGCTCGGAGCATATCAAGCCACGACTGCATCTTGGCAGATTGGCTGCCAGATGGACGCAGTTTATAGACGTAGCTTAATATCATACTTGGCTGATGTTAGGTTGATTTATACTATCAGTATACCAATAATTAGGTGGATTTAGGCAATGACCTTCAAGAAAAACCATAAGCTAGGAGCAAAAAAAATACTACCCTTCCCTTTGGACGATCAGCCAATATGTTTCAAGGGGTACAAAGGGCAAAAACTACAACTTAAAGCAGTCCCCAACTGGCAGGAACGACTAAGGGAATACGTGGCTCAACTTATAACTGAATGCGAATAAAGAAAGCCGCGTCGAACTTCAACTGTGAATTTGATGTTTCAGTCATAACACAATTCGGGATTGGAAATATTCTCTCTATCTCCCCATCTCCTCTATGTCCCTCATCTTACCGTCTCCCATGTTGCTTAACAAAGGACGATTAAACCGCTAAAAACCGCTGAATCACTTGAGGACTTAGTTCACGAGTTGAACCCGATGCGACAATACCTCCCTTTTGCATCGCGTAGTACCAATCCGCTTGTCGGACAAAATGCAGATGCTGTTCCACCAGCAGCACAGAAATCCCGGTAGACTTGACAATCTGACGGATAGCGGCTTCAATTTCTAAGATAATCGAGGGTTGAATTCCTTCTGTGGGTTCATCCAACACCAGTAATCGAGGTTTCCCCATTAAAGCCCGCGCGATCGCAAGTTGTTGCTGTTGTCCTCCACTTAAATCTCCCCCCATGCGAGATAGCATGGATTCTAAAACGGGAAATAAGCTAAAAATCTCTTCAGGAATCTCAGCTTTGTTCCCTCTACCCTGACGACAGGCTTCCAACCCCAGCAACAGATTTTCTTTTACCGTTAAGCGAGGAATAATCTCTCGCCCTTGGGGGACATAACCAATTCCTAATTTTGCCCGTTGATCGGGGGATTTATGGGTAATCGGTTCCTCGGCTAAGGTAATTGTACCCGTTCGAGGTTTGAGCAACCCCATAATCGTTTTCAGCAATGTTGTTTTTCCCACACCGTTGCGTCCAATCAGGCAAACCATTTGTCCAACGGGTACAGTTAAATCCACATCCCGCAGAATGTGACTTTCGCCATAATACACATTCACATCCCTAATTTGCAGCATTAGCTGAGTTGAGGATTGATGATCGATTTTAGATATTACTTGGTCAGTTGGACTCATAGCTAGAAGCCTTGAATTAGTATTCTTAGTTTAGTGCAGCATCGCTCAAACATTATTGAGGAGTGTTAAGTTTAGGAACTATCTTAGAGCATCGCTGGGTTTAACCACAGTTCGCGATCGCAAGACGTAAAAATTATTCCCTGAGCGTTGTTTCAAAGTCAATTGTAGGGGCGGGTTTAGGGACTAAATTACGCTATTCACCGATAACATTTCAACAAAACCCGCCCTCCCCACCGATAACTAATTGTAGTTAATTTGCAAAAACACAGGCTTTAAACCCTTAGTATGGCGTCATTTTCTTCCCTAGCGTCGGCAAAACTCCCAAAATACAAGCATACCCCAATGACAAAATTTTTTGAGCTTATTTAGAAATAAATTTGACAAAAAACATATTTTGTGAATCTATCCCTCAATCACAACGACTCGGCGGTATCTGCTTCTAAGCGATTGATAACTGCTTCCGGTAAATCCAGAAGTTTCACCAATTCTTTATAAGCGGCTGCTTCTTGTTGATTAATCGTCGGTTCATTAGGCGTGCGGGCGCTGACATTAATCACCTCATAACCCAACTTTAGAATCAACTCCCGTTCTTCAGGACTTTCAATTTGAGCAACCAATTCATCAATATCAACATTTGCCGCTAGATAATCCCGTAGTTCTGTTTGTAATTTTTCCTGTTCTTCACTATCCGTCGAAAACAATTGACTCAATCGAGAGATAATTAACTGGGCTTCTTCAGGCGCTAAATCCCCATCAGACCAAGCCATCGCTGTCACAATTCGCAGCAGTTTCATTTGATCAGCGCTAATCGAAGACTCTCGTCCTAAATACACCTCAATAACACGGGGGTCATTATGCACCTCATCGATACTTCCTTCACATAATACCGAACCCTCATGGAGTACCGTCACCTTACGGGCAATCACCCGCACAAATTCCATATCATGTTCAATCACAATAATCGAATGGCTTTCAGCGAGGGCGATTAGTAATTCAGCGATATTTTCCGTCTCTTCATCCGTTAACCCAGCCACAGGTTCATCAACAAGCAATAAATCCGGGGATTGCGCCACTAACATACCAATTTCTAACCGTTGCTTTTCCCCATGGGAGAGTAAATCAGCTTGTAAATCGGCTTTAGGAACTAAACCAATCGTTTCTAATAATCCTGACACCCTGCGTTGTTCCGATGCAGCAGGACGACCAAAGAGAGTCGAAAAAACATTTTTATGGCGATTACAGACTAAATCTAAATTCTCTCGAACCGTTAGATTTAGATAAACTCGCGGCGTTTGAAATTTACGACCAATACCCATCTGCACAATCTTATGTTCAGATTTGCGCCGCAGATTTTGTCCTTTAAACAGAACTCTCCCCCGGGTTGGTTGTACTTTTCCCGTGATCACATCTAGAAACGTAGTTTTTCCCGCACCATTAGGTCCAATAATCACCCGTAACTCTCCAGTATCCATACTGAAGTTGAGGTTATTGAGTGCTTTAAAGCCATCAAAACTAACGGTTAAATCTTCAATTGATAATATCGGTTGATTCATAGTTGGCAAACATTTAGCTAACCCAGGACAAAGGACGTAGCTTGCTTCTTTTCGGAAGCGAGTATAACAAAGGACAAATGACAACTATAGGGAATTAACCTTTCAGTGTCATCCGTGTGTGACTAACCTCTCACTCCCCTACCTCAATCTCCAAGAAATCCGTGAAATCAGTGTTTTGACTAATGACTAATTTCTTCTCGTTCTCGCTGCACCTCTGGGTCTTCTTCTAAACTGGGATAGGTAATCACTTCTTTACGTTTACCCAATAAACTAAGCAACCCCTGATAACCGGAATAGCGCCACCAACCGACAATTCCATTTGGCAACACCGTTACCACCAACAAAAATAATCCCCCTTGGAAAAACAACCAACTTTCGGCAAACTTTTCACTTAAAATGCTTTTCGCAAAATTGACCACCAGCGCCCCTAAAATTGCTCCCACGAGTGTGGCTCGACCGCCAACCGCCACCCAAATCACCATTTCAATCGAGAAGGCAATATCCATCGCTTTCGGTGAAACAATACCCGTTTGCAGGGTGAACATCGCACCAGCGATTCCCGCCAACCCGGCAGAAATAGCAAAAACTAGAACCTTAAAACCTGTGGGATTGTAGCCCGAAAACCTTACCCGACTTTCATCATCGCGAATCGCCACCAGTAAGCGTCCAAAACGACCCTGAGTCAGCCAGCGACATAAGGCATAAGATATTATCAGCAACAGGATTGTAATGGTATAAAATATAAACTGGGTTCGGTCGTCATTCACATTAGCACCCAGCAAGGTTTGGTAATTGGTTAAACCATTTGTACCATTGAATAGTTTCTGCTGACCATTGAATAAATTGAAAAATATAATGGTTGCGGCTTGGGTGAGGATGGAGAAGTAAACGCCTCGAATCCGGTTACGAAAGACGAGATAGCCAAATAAGCCCCCGACGATAGCTGGAACAACAATAACGGCAAAGACGGCAAATCCAAAGGAATTAAACGGTTGCCAAAACCATGGTAATTTATCCACACCGTAGAGACTCATAAATTCCGGCAAACGATTGCCTTCTAGGGGGGCTAATTGCAGGTGCATTGCCAAAGCGTAACCCCCCAGGGCAAAAAAGATGCCATGACCCAGACTCAAGAGTCCGGTATAGCCCCAAATCAAGTCAATTGCCAAGGCTGCGATCGCCAATGCCAAAAATCGCCCCAGAAGGTTCAGGCGAAAGTCAGACAGCGCCAACGGTATGACAATAATCAACACCAGGGCGATGAGAGTAACCACACCCACTTCAATCAGCAGTGACCGACGACGCTGTCGCCGTCGCTCTATTCCAGGAATTTCAATTACTGAGTCAGATATCATTTGTCATTTGTCTTACAATTACAATTCGTAAGACCGTCCCTTCTGCGGGAAAATACCGCCCGGTCTAATTTGCAGGAAAATAATAATTAGGGCAAACACCATCACCTTTGCCATACTGGTGGTGGCAAAAAAGGTAAACAAATCAAATAACGGCTCAATTGGCTGAAACAGCAAAGCCAGTATTCCCGAACCAATCAGGTAATTAATCGTCCCAATCGCTAACGCCGCCACAATCGAACCTACCAATTTACCAACGCCGCCAACCACCACCACCATGAACGTATCGACGACATAATTTTGACCCGTATTGGGACTTACTGAACCCAGCAAACTAATCGCACAACCCGCCACTCCTGCTAATCCCGAACCAATGGCAAAGGTTAAAGCATCAACCTTACCCGTAGGAATACCCAAACAAGCGCTCATACTCCGATTTTGAGTCACAGCGCGAATTCGTAATCCCCAAGCTGAACGCTGTAAGAATAGGTAAATTCCCGTAATGCAAAGAATAGTTAGCCCAATAATAAATAGTCGGACATAAGATAACTGAAAACTGCCTGCGGGTAACTCAACGAGCCATCCTCCCCGTAACCAGGTTGGTGCAGTTACATCGACACCCTGAGTGCCAAACCAAGGCTTAGTCGTCGCCAGGGCAAAGGTTTCACCTAAAACCTTCCCAATGGTAAAGACAATTCCTAAGGATAGTACCAGCATTGTTGGTATTGCCCAAGAGCGAATCCTCGGAAAATCTGCCCGACGAGACAGCACCCACAGCGCCCCAAAGAATAGCAGGCAAAATAGGAAAATACCAATCACCATCACCCAATTCACGCTGCGGATAAACTGCTGCAAAATTAGGCTAACACCCCAGGTTGCTAGCAAAGTTTCCAGGGGACGCCCGTACAGAAAGCGGATTACGCCCCGTTCGAGAACCAATCCCACAGCGGCGGTAACCAGAAACGCGATCGGTACGGCAAAGATGATATAAGTTTCAAACCATGGTTCCCCCAGAGACTTGAACCCATTTTGGACAACAAAGGTCGTATAAGCACCCAGCATCATCAACTCGCCGTGCGCCAAGTTGATCACACCCATGAGTCCGAACATAATGGCTAATCCCAGCGCTGCAATTAATAAAACAGCGCCAATACTGATACCGCCATAGAGACTATCTAAAAGTCCTGCTAGCACAATTTTCTACTTTGATTATTGATGGTTGATTTTTTATTGTGTAGGGGCTCTTTTCACTATTATCGTTTCTTGCCTCACCAAGGATGGGACTTGCGCCCGCCCAGACTCCCCTATCTTTCCTGTTCCTTATCTGCCTGTTCCAGAGGTTATACGTCTTTATAACTTGTATTTGCCACCCTTACTCAGATCAGACCAATCACAACCATACCCTTTAGTTTCAGCCACAAATTGATTCCAGGGAATCGGTGCGACGGCGGCTTCTGTCTCATTGACAATTTCAAACAAACCATCGTCTCCCACTTGACCAATCCGCACCACTTTCGAGAGGTGATGGTTAGAATTCATGGTCACCATACCTTCTGGGGCTTCAAATTTCTGACCATAAGCCGCTTTGCGGACAGCTTCTAAGTCATCAGCCGTTCCCGCTTGTTCAACCGCTTGCTTCCACAAGTAAACCCCAATATAGGCGGCTTCCATCGGGTCATTGGTCACTCGGTCTTCACCATATTTTGCCTTAAATGCCTTGACAAACTCCTGGTTTCGTGGTGTGTCAACGGTTTGGAAGTAGTTCCAAGCCGCATAGTGACCTTTGAGGTATTCGGGCCCAATCGCCTTGACTTCTTCTTCAGCAATACTGACAGACATAACCGGATACTTATCAGGTGTCAAACCTGCGCCCTGTAGCTGTTTGAAGAATGCCACATTACTATCCCCGTTGAGGGTATTGAAGATAACGCCCCCTTCTGGTAAAGCGGCACGGATTTTAGTAATGATGGGAGTAACTTCTGTATTTCCCAAGGGTAAGTAATCTTCGCCAACCGTCTCGCCACCGAGTTCTTCAAGCTGTGCCTTAATAATTGTGTTGGCAGTACGAGGGAACACATAGTCAGAACCAATCAGGAAGAATTTTTTGCCCTTATTCTCCAGCAACCAATCCACGGCTGGCTCAATCTGCTGATTGGGAGCAGCGCCTGTATAGAAGATGTTGTTAGAACATTCCTGACCCTCGTACTGCACAGGATACCAGAGTATATGTTTTTTCTCTTCAAAGACAGGCAATACCGCCTTGCGGCTTGCAGAAGTCCAGCCGCCAAAAACGGAGACTACTTTATCTTGGTCAATTAGCTTTCTCGCTTTCTCAGCAAACGTGGGCCAATCTGAGGCACCATCTTCCACAATCGCTTCAATCTGCTTACCGAGAATACCACCGGCGGCGTTGATTTCCTCAATGGCGAGTTGTTCAGCATCGACAACACTTTTTTCACTAATTGCCATTGTGCCGCTCAGGGAGTGGAGAATTCCGACTTTTATCGTCTCGCCACTACTACCACCTGCTGCCGAGTCAGGCGTTGTCGCATCTACGGTGGTATCTGCCGGCGGTTCACTACAGGCTTTGAGGAGAATACTGGTTCCTAACGTGGCACCGCCATAGATCAAAAATTTACGTCGCCCTAATCTTCTAACCATTTGTATAAATATTCCTCGGCTAATTCCGTTCGTTGATAGAGATAAACAAGGTTAAGCTGCGATAATAGAGCCAGCTTAGCCGAGCAATTGTTATTTTTGATACCAAACGCCGAGATGGATGAGATTGAGGAGATGGGTGAGATGGTGCTACTACAAGGGATAGGCAAGTAGAGACGTAAGGCGTGGAACGTCTGTCTGGAAGCCGGGGTGTAGGGGCGGGTTTTACAGCATTGGAGTCAACTTAAGCGCTAAAAGCAGGGGAAGCAGGGGGAGCAGAGGGAGCAGGGGGAGCAGGGGAAGCAGGGGAAGCAGGGGAAGCAGGGGAAGTAGGGGAAGCAGAGGGAGCAGGGGGAGCAGGGGAAGTAGGGGAAGCAGAGGGAGCAAGCAACAGGCCCCAGTTTGTATAGAACTGCTCGAACCAATAATTGGCAAGGGTTGTAGCTTAAATTGACACGGATGGTTTTACAGATAACTTATGCCTACAAACCGATAACGTGACTCAACCCGCCCTTGGAGGAGATGGCTCACATGGCTGAGACGGGGACGTCCAAAAAAAGTTTAACATAAATAAAAAGTTGTGCTAGTATGGGTAACTGTGAACGAAATGGGTCGGTGCCCGAGTGGTTAATGGGGGCGGACTGTAAATCCGCTGGCTACGCCTACGTTGGTTCAAATCCAACCCGGCCCACCACATTGCTCTATTTTATAGAGTGTGTGTATGAGAAACGTCTATGATGATGCCCGTGTAGCTCAGTGGTAGAGCACACCCTTGGTAAGGGTGAGGTCACGAGTTCAATCCTCGTCACGGGCTTTTGAGAAATCTATTAATTAATGACCCGTGATTTACAAGCTAAAGTCACGCAGCATTTTCTTAATCTCTACGTTGTGCATTTCCTCCTGACCAATTTGACCACGGGCAAATTCCTCTAGATACACGGATGCATCTTCCACGATATCCAGAAGGTCTTTATAGAGATCTAATGCTTTTTTCTCATGATTAAGGCTTTCCTGTAAAATATCCTGCACGGAATGTTGGTAGGTTTCCTCGATGGGCGCAATCTTTTGGCTGGGATGACCTTCTAAGCCTGTGATAATTTCTCCCACCTGTTGAGCGTGGAGCAGAGACTCGCTAGCCTGTGTCTTAAAAAAGTTTACAATCGGAATTCGGTTAGGACCAATCACCATCAAGGAGTAATGAGTATAACGCACGACGCCAGCCAACTCAAACTCCATAATGGTGTTGAGTACGTCAATGGTCTTTTTCAGGTCAAGCTCTTTCATATGTTGAGGTTGCGGTAAGTAGATTCACTTAGGTCTGTTTTAGTTTATCCCTAAAGAAGCTTAACAAGTCAGCGAATCTACAACAGTTGCTAGAGAACATTTTGCCACCTCCCTCGGCAAGAGTGGTGGGGGAGCTAGTGCAGCGCGGCAAAAATACTTGAGCAGCTTTGTAGACACGATGAAGCAGGGGGAGCAGGGGGAGCAGAGGGAGCAGAGGGAGCTGTTAACTGCTCAGTTATTTCTGCATTCTTGCACTAGGAGAGCAATCTAGAGACGTAGCATGGTACGTCTCTTAGCTGGGGGAGCAACATCTAGGGAGCAACATCCAGGGAGCAACATCCAGGGAGCAAGATGCTCCCACTATGGGGAACCGCTTATTTTTGAGCGTTATTCAAGTTTGCCCCGTCTAAGTTAGCTCCAGCCATATCCGTTCCTGTGATAGTGGCGTTGTTGAGATTGGCATTTCTTAAATCCGTATTACTCAGGTTCGCGCCTTCTAGGTTCGCGCTGTCTAGGTTTGCCCCGGCTAAATTCGCTCCAGCTAAATCTGCTCCTTTGAGATTAACGCCATTTAAATTAGCATTTTCTAAGTTAGAATGACTTAGATTTGCCCCTTCGAGATTGGTATTGGTCAAATTAGCATTGGCTAAATCGGCATTGGTACAATCGGCATCCTTGAGATTTTTGCCACTCAAATCAGCGCCATTGAGGGCTAAGCCCGCACATTTAAAGTTACTCGGCGCTATAGTGGCAGAACTGAGGTTACTTAGGGGGGATATCGCCTGGTTTGTCTGGGCTGACTGACTGACGGCGGCATTGGTTACACTATTTCTCGGCAACAACCATCCGGCTACGCCAAGGGCGATTAATAAAGGAAGACAAATCGCGAATCCCATCAATAAGGGTTTACCGCGTTTAGTTTTCCGGAGTTGAGCCTCAGCTTGGATATTTTCTAACTCAATCTGATTAATCGCCTCTTCCATAAACTCTGGTGGAATTTGGGCTTCGGTTCCAGCATCGATTAGCTCTTGTGCAGAATAACTTTGGTTGTGCTGGGCATAGAGTTGAGCAGCTCGCATCAAAACGTCTTGGGCTTGCTCTTCAGGAATTCGATGGTGTTGCGGTTTCATAGGAGGGTTAGGTTGAGTACAATGAGCAATTTCAAGATAAGGTTGCTGGTTCTGAGAAACGGATAATAAATCGTCGTTAAAGGTTTCAGCGTTTGGCGCAATTCAACGGCGATAAAAGTTATAAGTAGACAACCCTAAACGAGGTTGAACGATTATTTAAACTTAAAGGGGTGTTGTCACTCTTATTACTGAGAATAGCTTGCTATTGATAAAATTAAAGGGTTTGACGCTTAATTTCTGGAAAAAGGGGCAAAAATTTACTATGATTTTAAAAATCAATCAGTTTGGTAAAGAGTTGATAAAGAAAATCGTGGTTAGGGATTAGTCATGGGGTAAGTTGGGTAAGGATGAGGATTTGGTAAATTATTGAGGTTAACCTGGGGGAAAAAGCAATGACTATCCGGATTGGTAACGGTTACGATATCCATAAACTAGAGAAAGGACGCCCTTTGATTCTAGGGGGTGTGAACATTCCCCACGAACTCGGATTGCTAGGGCATAGTGATGCGGATGCCCTAACCCATGCGATAATGGATGCCATGCTAGGCGCATTGAGTCTGGGAGATATTGGTCATTATTTTCCTCCCACCGACCCAAAATGGGCAGGAGCCGATAGTCTAGAGTTATTGAGTCAGGTGAATCAGCTCGTGCGATCGCAGGGTTGGCAGATTAGCAATATTGACTCGGTAATCGTCGCCGAACGTCCCAAGCTGAAGCCCCACATCAAAACTATGCGCGATCGCCTCAGCACCACTTTAGCATTACAACCCGATCAAATCGGGATTAAAGCCACCACCAATGAGAAATTAGGACCCGTGGGACGAGAAGAAGGAATAGCGGCTTATGCTGTAACGTTATTAGTTAAGGAGCATTAGTTCTTTGTCATTGGTTATAACTCCAACGAACCTTAAGCGGCGAACTTTACACAAACATAGCACTCAAAGTCCCCCAATAGATCCCCCTTCCGTCCCCCTTTTTAAGGGGGAGACCAGAAGATGCGGGAGCTTTTTTTGCACGGGGGAACCGGATTCAAAGTCCCCCTTTTTAAGGGGGATTTAGGGGGATCTAAACTGAACAGAGAAAGCCATAAACTGATGCCCAATAATCGCCACTTGAGAAGAGATCCCCCCTAGCCCCCCTTTTTAAGGGGGGAACCGGATTCAAAGTCCCCCTTGGGAGATCCCCCTTCCGTCCCCCTTTTTAAGGGGGAGACCAGAGGATGCTTCGCGTTTTTTGCACGGGGAAGCCAGAGGATGCGAGAGCTTTTGTTCCATGGGGAAGCCGGATTAAATTTTCTCCAATCACCGTTTGTTTTGCGGTTGTTGAATCGGAATCTCAACCACCAACTCAGATCCTTGTTCAAGTGTCGAATTACACCACAGCTTACCGCCATGTTTTTCGACAACAATTTGGTAACTAACCGCCAACCCTAAACCCGTCCCTAAACCCACAGGTTTCGTAGTAAAGAAGGGATCAAAGAGCCGTTTTTTCGTTTGTGGACTCATCCCGATTCCGTTATCTGTGATGCGGATATAAACATAAGGAGTATCTGGTTCAGAATCGTCCCTTTCTCCCTTAGAATTTTCCTCGGCTACATCATCAGCCATTGGAGACTTAGCCGAGTCTGTTTGGCTAATACCTGTGCGAATCGTAATTGTTGGTGAAAATAGTCCCATCCCGTCCAAAAACTCTGCCTCAGTTGGAGACGAATAATGACTTGCCTTTTCCTCGATCGCGTCAATCGCATTGGTCAAGATATTCATAAAAACTTGATTTAACTGTCCGGGCCAACAATCGATGGGGGGCAAATCTCCATACTCTTTAATCACACAGATTCCGGCTGATCCCGGCTTCTCCTTAAGTCGATATTGCAGAATCATCAAAGCACTCTCAATACCCGAATGAATATCTACTATTTTGCGCCCTGACTCATCTAAACGAGAAAAAGTCCGCAAAGATTGAACAATTTCTCGAATCCGTTCAGCGCCAACCTTCATTGAATATTGAAGTTTAGCAAAATCGGTCAATATAAAGTCCAAATCGATGCTATCGATCCGCTCTTTAAGAATGGCTGGAGGATTAGGATAAGCGGTGCGGTAAAGTTGTACCAGCGCGATGAGATCTTGGTAATATTCTTGGGCATAAATAAGATTGCCATAAATAAAATTAACCGGATTGTTAATTTCGTGAGCAATACCCGCCACAAGCTGACCCAAACTGGACATTTTTTCACTTTGGATCAACTGAGATTGGGTGCGCTGCAAATCGTGGAGAGCTTTTGATAATTGTGCGGCTTGTTTTCGAGCATGTTCTGTGGCTTGACAGCTAGCGGCGTAAAGTTCAGCTTGTTGGATTGCCATGAGCAGTTGAGAGATCACCCCTTCGAGGAGTTCAATTTCGCTATCTATCCAAGGGCGAGTTTCCTGAGTGTGGCTGCAACTAATCACCCCGGTGATTCCGGAAGGGGTTTGTAGGGGGATAAGCAATAGAGACTGATAATCGAGCGATCGCATAAATTCCTGTAATAAGGAATCGCTCACCGTTTCCACGGTATCAATCCGCATCATGTTCAGATGGTATAACTGATGCGTGAGAACTTCATTGGTGTCCGCCCAATAGCAGCCTGTCAAATCGGGAAGCCAAGACTCTCGATCTTCGGTGACAACTTCCCAATAACCGGGTACTTGCTCAGCATGATACCGGATAAACTGACAGCGATCGATTCGCAATAGCTGGCGGATTTCTAGTACAGTTGTTTTCAGAATCGTATCGAGGTCTAAACTGTTGCGGATTTGGGTTGAGAGGCGATTGAGCAAGCCTTCTTGGTGAGCTTTTTCGCGCAAGCGGGCTTCTGAGCGTTGCAGAGCCGATTCAGCCGCTTGACAGGCGCTCATATCTTGAATGACGTGCAAAAAGTACTTCGGATTTCCTTGAGGCGATCGCACTAAGGATATAGTGATTTGCACCCAGACAATGCTGCCATTTTGGTGTTGGTAGCGTTTTTGTTGGCAGTGACTCTCAAGGGTACCGGCTAAGAGTAACTCCATTATCGCGCGATCGCTTGCCCAGTCATCGGGGTGGGTTAGGTCTTGCCAGGTGCGTGTGAGGACTTGATCACGGCTGTAGCCAACGATCTCACAGAACTTAGGGTTAACCCGAATTATCTTACCATCCGTCGATACCTGTTTGATGCCAACGGCTGCTTGCTCAAAGGTATCACAGAAGCGATCATCACATTCATTTAGCTGTGCCTCAACAGGTTTGGATGGAATGTCCACAACAGAGGTTCTAGCTGTATTAGGTCGGGTGGGGTTGGAATGAAACAAGGGTTTTGAGTTAACGCTAAACCAAGTTAATGTGCCGTCAGGTTTTTAAATGCCTATGATAACATTCGGAGGATAAAAAAGTTTTCGGTTGAGACGGCGGGCGGAGGACACAGCGCTGGAAAAGCCATGTAGAGACGTAGCCGACTACGTCTTTGTTTGAATTTAGCGCTTGGACTCTGATAACAATTTTTTGTACTTATGTAGATTATTGGTTCAATAATGGTATCTCCTGCTATCCGGTATAATAATACACCTAGTCATAGCAATCGTTAATTAAGAGTTTGTCTTCATAATTTCCCCAAGCTCCTATTTCCCCAGGTAAACAAACATCAAGCAATGCTCCAAACTCCTACCAACTGGTCTAACCTGCTGCAACAAATCCTCGACAGACAATCATTATCCCGTGAGCAAGCCTCCCAGCTAATGCAGGGGTGGCTAAATGAGGACATTCCGCCTGTTTTATCCGGGGCGATTCTGGCGGCGATTCAGGCAAAAGGAGTCTCGGCATCCGAATTGGTAGGAATGGCTCAAGTGTTGCAGGATCAATCCTTACAGCAGGAAGCCCTTGACCATAAAACGCCAGTTATTGATACCTGTGGCACAGGTGGCGATGGTGCATCCACCTTTAATATATCGACGGCTGTCGCGTTTGTGGCGGCGGCTGCTGGTGTACGGGTTGCCAAACATGGGAATCGTTCAGCCTCCTCGAAAGTGGGTTCAGCCGATGTTTTAGAGGCTTTGGGCGTCAATTTATCTGCCCCACCAGAAAAAGTCCAGTCCGCATTAGATGAGGTGGGCGTTACATTTCTTTTTGCCCGGGGATGGCATCCGGCGATGAAAGCGGTAGCCCCGTTGCGACAAACCCTGAAGGTGCGGACGGTATTTAATCTGTTAGGACCTCTAGTCAATCCATTGCGCCCGACAGGTCAAGTGATTGGTGTATTTGATGCCAATGTAGTATCAACGGTTGCCCATGCTTTAGAGCAAATGGGAATTCAGCAGGGAATTGTCCTACATGGACGAGAAAAACTGGATGAAGCGGGATTGGCTGACGAAACCGACTTGGCGCTGCTATCTGATGGTGAGGTGCGACTGTCTACGCTAAATCCGCAACAGCTTGGTTTGACTTCAGCACCAACAGGGGCGTTGCGTGGCGGCGATGTGGCGGAAAATGTGGACATTTTAACTAATGTTTTACAGGGGAAAGGAACTGCCGCTCAGCAGGATGTGGTGGCGTTAAATACCTCATTAGCGCTGCAAGTGGCTGGGGTTGTGGCGTTGGAGGATCACAAAGCTGGGATTGAACAGGCAAAGGATATCCTGAAAAGTGGGGCGGCTTGGTCAAAATTGGAACAACTTATTCAATTTTTGAAGAATTAGACATTTTTATTCTGTAGGGGAACGGCACTGCCGTACCCTCATCAGTCAACTGGAAGAAGGGAGAGGGAGAGAGTGTCAAATTATGCTACACAAAGTTCAGTGTAAGCGTAAATTGAGGTGTAGCGATCGCGATGAGCCAAATCACGTTCCAGATTGTTAATTATAAAGAATATTCAGCCGCTATTCAAGGGGTGAGACGCTCGGTTTTTCATATTGAACAAGGTGTTGATCCAAGTTTGGATTTGGATGGCAAAGATGAAACCGCAGACCACATCCTAGCCTATATCGAGAATCAGCCGGTGGGAACCGTCAGGGTGAGATATTTGGATCATCAAACGGCTAAAATTGAACGTCTTGCTGTTTTATCAGATTTCCGAGGACAAGGAATCGGTAAGACATTGATGAAAAAAGCTCTAGAAATTGCTGCCAAAAAGCAAATCAATACAGTGGTTATTCATGCTCAAGATTATGTCAAATCTCTTTATCTAAAACTGGGCTTTTTGCCAGAGGGTAAGAGGTTTGAAGAAGCAGGTATTTCTCATGTGAAGATGATAAAATCACTTAGTTATTAGACTTTAATTTGGTGCTGAAGGCATCCCGGCACCCGTGCTGATCAACAATGAATTATGAAATACCAATTACATCAATGGAAAACGGGGAACCGCAAATATCTAGGTATTCTGGGACTAATTTGGCTAGCCAGCGCTTTGTGCGATCGCCTGTGGTTTGCGCTTGATAATTCTGTCCCTGGTTGGGATCAGGCGGATTACTTGACAGGTTCGTTAAATTATTGGCAAGCGTTGCAGCATCCTGAGTGGTTTTCTGGGGAATGGTGGACGAATTTATGGCAACTTTCCTCTA
This sequence comes from Coleofasciculus sp. G2-EDA-02, assembly GCF_040226375.1. NCBI lineage: Bacteria > Bacillati > Cyanobacteriota > Cyanophyceae > Coleofasciculales > Coleofasciculaceae > Coleofasciculus > Coleofasciculus sp. G2-EDA-02. The sequence continues at coordinate 56,332 of NZ_JAVKEW010000153.1, forward strand.
AAATACCACCTTTTACTTATATCGCGACGGCTATTATTCAACATATTTTTGGTCGGGGAACGGATCAAGCTACGCTGGTTCTGTTACTTTTTCATGCTATTCTTATTGGTTCGGTTTATGGCTTGGGTGTCCAACTTTTCAATCGTCGGGTTGGATTATGGGCGGCTGGATTAACGGTGCTTTTACCGGGACTCTATCGATATCGTTTAGAATTTCTTCTCGATTATCCACTGACTGCTGTTGTTACACTTAGTTTCTTTTGTCTCACGGTTTGGCGAGCTCAAAGTTTAAAACCTGTAATTGCTAAACCGCAACCCAATTACCAATCCCTATTCTGGGTAATATTCTTTGGTTTGTCTCTAGGATTAGCGCTAATGGTTAAGCAAACAGCGCTGTTTTTTCTATTTATACCAATTATCTGGGTTATCGTGGGGACTATTCGACGGCGAAACTGGGGGCGCTTGGCTCAGTTAATCGCTGGATTGTTGGTGTCTGTGTTGGTATTTGGTTTCTGGTATCGCACTAACTGGCTACTTATTTTAACTTCTGGGAAACGAGCTACGTTAGATTCTGCGATCGCAGAGGGTGATCCGGCTTTGAATACTCTGGATGCTTGGCTTTATTATGGGAGGATTTTACCTTTTTTGGTGTCGTGGGTTTTGTTGCTTGTGCCGATTGTTGGTTTGATTCTTTATTGGCGTAATAAAGATAGAATGTTGGGTACGGAGGATGTTTTTTCAACGCAGAGGGGCGCAGAGGTTAACGCAGAGGGGCGCAGAGGGTTTCAGGAAAGATATGGGTTGGGTGGGTTAGGTTGCTCTTTCGGTTGGCTGGCTGTGTTTTTGGTGGGGGGTTATCTGTTGTGTTCTCTGAATGTGAATAAGGATGCTCGGTATATTTTGCCGTTGTTACCTGTATTTTCGTTAGTTTTAGCATCGGGTTTGGTTGTATGGCAAGGTGGTTTTGGACAACAGGTTCGCTGGGGGACGGTGGGATTGGCGTCTGTGTTAATGGTGCTGAATTTGTTTCCTTTGGGCGGCGCTTTTTTAACCCACTTTCTTGCGCCGCGTGTTCAACATTTTCCTTATTTGGGAAAACCTGTTCCTCTGGCTCAGGTGATTGATGAAATTATCCAAGTATCTCCTAATTTACAGACAACGTTAGGGGTATTGCCTTCAACTCCTGAAATTAATCAGCACAATTTAAATTATTATGGGGCGTTGCGGGATTTTCAGGTGTATGGGCGTCAGGTGGGAGTACGGGAAAAACAGGTTGAACAGGATGCGCGATCGCTGTCTTGGTTTGTGACAAAAACAGGTGATCAAGGTTCTGTTCCTGAAGCGCAAGCGGCTATGGTGGAGACTGTTGAACAAGGGGGAGAGTTCAAACTTCACAAGTCTTGGGATTTACTTGATGGTAGCATTTTAAAGCTTTATCATCGACATCAGCCATTTTTAAAGGTAGAAAGAATTAACAGTAAACAGTCAATTGTTAGAGCGAATTTAGACCCAATATTCAGATATTTACCAATAAATAAACAACAAAATCAGCCCTTATTCAAAAGCATGTCCTTGAGAGAAGCGAAGGGTCAGAAGCATACCCTTGAAGGACATGAAGGGTCATACATTCGTATTCGTAGGGGAGAAGCATTCGCGCCCAAATGTGTCGGTGTCCTACAAAAGTCCCAGCGCGAATGCTTCGCCCAGACAAATGTCAAACGGTCAAAATCTAAAATTCAATTAAATCGGGTGATTGTGCCAGAAACAACCCCTCCTGGTTTTCCCACACCTGTTACCTATGAATGGACAGGGAATTGGCAACCGTTACAATCGGGAATTGTTTTATTAACTTGGCATTCACTGGAAGGAAAATCTCAATATCAATGGTTACATGATCATGGTATTGCCATGGGAAACTTGTTTCCTAAATCAACAAACAACCGTCAGCTATCAAGAGTTACCAATCCACCACCAAAATACCATGTTATTGAACGAATGGCGATGTTACCTCCAGCAGATATGCCCGCAGGGATGTATACCTTAAAAGCTACTTATTTGAATCGAGAGACGGGGGAAACCTATCCGATATCCGTACCAACGGTTAGGATAAAGATTGACCCAGAAGCGTCTACAACACCTGCACCGGAATTAGATTTAATTACCCAATTTCGGACATTAGCCGCTACTTTGCCAAAGGGTTCTGATTCCCTGGAGGCTATCTTTGAACAAACGGGGCGGATTAATCAGTATGACCCGATTCAGGACTATCTCGTGCAGGCAGATTTGGCGTTAACTCATCGGTTAAAGTTGGAACCGCAACGGCTAGATTTGGCTTATGCTCTAGCTTTATCTAAGGTTTTGCAGGTAGATTCTCAGGGTGCGATCGCGGCATTACAACGAGTCGTTCAGCTTGATTCACAAAATCCTTATGCTCATGCTTATCTTGCTTTCGTTTATTTGTATGAATGGCGGGGTCAAGATGCCCAGAATGCGCTCAAGCCTGCCTTAAGTCTTAATCCAAATATGCCAGAAGTTCAAGCCCTTTCTGGTGTTGCTGCCCTAATGCAAGGAAATTTAGTCAAAACTTGGTATTTTATTGAAAAATTGAGAAATTAGTTATTGGTCATTTGTCATTGGTCATTTGTTATTTAGTCGGGGCGGGTTTAGTTACATCTGGGTGTAACCGAAAAGATAGTAGTGAAACCCACCCCTACACAATTTCCCCATCTCCTTTATTTAATTCGCTCATAATAACCGAGATAAATCAATTCCAGCTTCCCCCCATACTCCTGAATCAAGGTGAGTTGACGCCGATATAATCCACGAAAGGTGTTGGCAAATATTAGGGTAGCGATCGCGACACTCAACCCAGCGACGGTAGAAATTAAGGCTTCACTGATCCCACCTGTCACACCCACGGTGGTTTGACCGCCAATATCGCCAATCTGTAGGGCGGCAAAGGCGTCAATTAATCCTAATATAGTGCCTAAAAGTCCGAGCAGAGGTGAGACACTAATGATGGTCTCAAATGCCGTGTTGAACCGCTTGAGAATCGGTAACTCTCCTTGCAGGGCACTTTCGAGGGCGAGTCGAAATTTCTCTGGAGTGGGACTTTTGAGTTCCAACGCCGCTAGAAAAATTCGTGCGATTGGCAGATCACTATTTTGTTCTAGTTTGAGAAAGGCTTCTGGAGGATTTTGTTGGTACAGGTGCAGCACCTCTCGCATCAGGCGATTCTGGCGCTGGGTGACTCGCCACCAAAAATTTAGCCGCTCTAAAATTAGCGCGATCGCTAAGATAGAAAGCGCTAACAGGGGCAACATGACTACCCCACCCAAGGAAAAGAAGGCGTTCAAGGACATGCAGTTGCTCAAGTATCTGCATTACCCATTGTCATGGAAAAGGGTGAAAAGTTTTGAAGTAAGTAGGGGAGGGTTTCACAATTGTCGTTTCTTTTGTGCCCTGATGTGACTAAACCCGCCCCCTGACACCCATACGTGCCATGGCACGTCTCTACCCATTCAGGAGGGGATGTAACGGCTACGGAGTATTGGGGATGCGATCAATTTGGGCATAACCACTGAATATTAGCTGTTGTCCCTGAGTTTCTAGGCGATTGATTCGCATAGTAACGCCATCAAGATTGAAGCGATCCAGATCCACCATATTGTTCAAAATCTTATCCAGGGCATCGGTCAAGGCTTCAGATTTGCCTCGCAATTCCTCTGGAATAGTATCCGGTTCAAATTTAGAGTCTTTGAAGAGAATCCGCCGCCGCTTTTCTACAGCCAGAGTTGAGGTCATGCTAATCGGCACTAATTCCTGATCGGGAAGGTTTACTTTGGCAAAAAGCTGAATCCGGTTATTGGGAAGCAGCTTGAGTTGCACGTCAGTGAAGGAAATTTGCTGACCCCCAGTGAGATCCTCTAATTCGGGAATGGAAATATTTTCTAAGCGCTTTCTCACCAGTTCGGCTTTAAACGACTGGTTGATATCGGGTTCTGTTAACACGACTTGGGCGATCGCTTGGGTAGGTTGCTTCAGGTGAATCTGACCCTTGAGCACAGAACTGAAGTCCAAGGACACAGCGTCTGTTTCAAAGGACATCTCCTCAGTCCGAAACTCTCTACGGATCACCAAGCCTCGCCCATGCATCTTAAAACTGTCAATGCTACCCTGTAACAGTTTACTGGAGGGATTGCAGCGCACCGAAACCTCGACAGACTCACTGCGAGTAAAGAGGTGGCGAATCGTATTGCTGGCGACGGTATTGAGCATCCGTTCGCCCCAATCTGTACCAGACGGGTTGGTTAAACCGGCAAAGCCACCGAGCATAGTAGTCCTGTTATCCACGCGAGTTGTCTCTTTACATTTGTAACAAAATGTGAAGCCTTCAGCAATCTCACGGTGGGAATATTGATGAATATCCCGAATTTGCGACTAGCATAGACCCAGGGTTGACTTGGGGTCTAGCGATAGGAATAAAATTTCTGAAGTTAATGATTAGTTTTGGCAAAGGTGCAGGATTGATTACACCTGATGCAGTGGGCAACTTTCGACAAAACAGGAAATATTATTCAGACATTACCCCTGAAACTTGAGTCACTCCTGTTATTGTACAGGCGACGGCTATAGATTCAATCATCCGTCGTAACTTTGTTCTGATTAAGGCAATAATGAAATCTTATCAATTATTTTTAAACCGTAGTCTAGGACAGTCAAAGTATTAGGAGGGGAGCATGTCAATCCGGGTGTTTGTCTACGGAACTCTCAAACCTGGGGAAGTCAATTATCTGCGCTACTGTGAGGGAAAAGTGTTAGCCGCCCAACCTGCGATCGCGTTGGGTCAACTGTTCGATTTGCCCCTCGGCTATCCGGCGATGATCCCTGGAAAGAGTCCGGTGCGGGGCTTTTTGCTGACGTTCACTGAGCCAAATATTTTAACCGTCTTGGATAAGCTAGAAGACTACAATCCGCACCGATTCCCAGAGGACAATGAATATTATCGACAACAAGTGACTATTTATGATCTGGCTAACCAATCTTTAGGACCGGCTTGGATTTACCTCATGCAACCTGAGCGAGTGCAGCGTTTAGGGGGTACACTTATTTCTTGCGGTTGGTGGAGTCGCACTTGAATGATGAATTATGAATACCCCATCGTCAGAAAATGGGGCATAAGGGGGAGATGCTTTTGTGTTTTCACAGCCAGCGACAGGAATTTCAGGCTACCTAACCAAATCAAGGGTTGAGTATAGCAGGATCAATAAAATTTTCCGCCGATGCACTTGTCGCCTTGGGGATTTGGATAACTGGACGGTTGACAGCAATCATCAGAGGCTCCGCCGCCTCTTCTGTTAGAGGAGTTTGAGCCAACCGTGGCATAAACTGACTCCCAGGGAGAATTCCGGAAAAGGCACTGACAAACATTGCCGCGATCGCAGCACCACCCCAAACCATCGTGTTCCGCATCCGGCGGCGATCAATGCGGGTAAACACCTGATTCACCGTCTCTTGAGCGGTTACCTGATTTGCCGGTACGGGAAGCTGGTGCAACCCTTGGCGTAGCTTCATCAGTCGAGCATACAAGTGCTGGCTATTGGCATCCCTTGCCAGCCACTCTTGCACTTGATAGCGCTCAGCTGCTGTGACCTCACCATCAATATAGGCGCTGATGAGTTCAAAGCGATCGCGCTGTAGACTATCCATTTCTCTGGCAGTTTCTTGCCCTGAACCGTTATGAGCATCAAAATTAGAGTTCATTTTAGATCACCACCGAGTCTTCACAAGCGCTCAATTAGGGTACCGTTATAGTCTGTAGCATCCTCCCACACTGACTCTAGCCGAGAGAGGGTGTGGGCTTCCTTTGTCGTAATCTTGCAATTACGCTTAGAGGCATTTTATAGTGAGGAGATGCAAGCACCCCACTTTTAAAGTTGATCGGGTTGTCAGGTTTGGCTTTTACCGATAACTTGCCAGCTTTTGCAGCGTGACAAATAGTAGTTAAAAGTTGACCTTAGCCAGTGTAACGCAAGACTGGGGTTAACTAGTACACCCTTCATGGGATTGGGAGCAAGCATTTGGGACTACTTTACCCAAGATGTTATATATCCCATCATAGAATGAACCAAGGTTTAGGGGAACAGTTTCCCCATTATAATCTCGAGACAATTAAGCCTCTAGATAGGGTTGCAGTTGAGATTGTAGTCTTGAGCGGGCACGAGCGATACGCGACTTGACGGTTCCCAGGGATACGCCTGTAATTTCGGCAATTTCTTCATAAGCCATCCCTTCAATTTCTCGCAAGACAATAGTCGTGCGGAATGCTTCAGGTAAGTCTTTGATAGCTTCTCGTAGCTGGGCGTAAAATTCCCGCGTTGCCATATTGTCTTCCGGACTTGGCCCATCAGCAGCAATTTCCCAATCCATCTCACCATCATTCATCTGACGCGGTGCATCCAGTGACAATGGCGGAGCTACCCGTTTGCGTTTACGCAGCTCATCATAGAAAAGATTGGTCGCGATCCGGCTCAACCAGCCCTTAAATTTGACGGGTTCATTGAGGCGCTTAATATTCCGGTAAACTCTAATCCAAACTTCTTGCGCCAAGTCGGGTCTGTCCTGCCAATCTGGAGCAAGATGGTATAAAATCTTCTCCACATGGGACTGATATCGGCGCAGCAGTTCAGCAAAAGCAGCCCGGTCAGGAGTAATACCGTCCTGACAGCGCAAAATTAAATCGTAGTTCGAGAGTTTGTCAGGTTGCACCGTCACATTATTGGGTGTGACCTCAACCGGTGACCAGGATAGAGAAATCGATTGGCTCATGGATGGAATGGGTGCTAGAACATCCTTACTCTCCACAGACGCCTGACTTCACGTAGAGTTCCCGCTCAGATTAGCAAAGGCTTGGTTGGGGTGAATAAACTAACTTTTAATTATCTCTATTCAAACCTACCAAGTACATCCTCCAAACGGGTAGTGTTTCCCGTCAAGTCCTACTGTGGCATCTGGAAAAGCCTATCATCATTCTTCTAGAGGAAAGACATCCTATCCGGAAAAAAGGGTTTTGCGGTTTTTCCTGTCAAGTTTAAAGTGGTTTTGATAGGTTAGACTTGTCCCGGTGTGATACCCTCCTAAGTAATTATGGGCGGAACCTTCTCACTCAAAACTAGCTTGATGCTGCTTTGCTTTGGAGCAGCAGGATTATTATTGTCAGTGGCGTGGCAACAAAGTCAATCGATACCACTCCCCTCTGAGATTGCCCAATCGGTTCAGAGGACATTTCTGGATGGAGAGGATGAGAGCGACTTAGATTCGCCCCAGCTATCAGGGAAGTACGGTGAATGGATGAGAAAGCGAATGACGCTTGATTGGGGATGGGGAGTAGATGCGCCTGTTCCCTTAGCCGGATTAATTCTACCTCATCCAGGTTCTTCTGAGGGAAACGCGATCGCACAAGCATTACCCCTGACTCCCCATCTGAACCAGGCAATAGCCGCTCTGAATGTACGCTTAGTGGTGGATTTGAGTGATGCCAAGGTGTATAGTTACTGGGGGGAGCAAGAACTCGCTAGCTATCCGGTTGCTGTGGGTCAACCGGGTTGGGAAACACCGAAAGGTAGCTTCAAGGTTCTCCGCAAGCAGCGTAATCCCATCTGGCGACAACCCATCACTGGTGATTTAATCCCGACAGGACCGGATAATCCCTTAGGCGATCGCTGGATTGGATTTTGGTCTGACGAACAGCATCAGATTGGCTTTCATGGCACTAATGATGAAGATCTCGTGGGTAAGCCAATTTCTCACGGCTGCTTACGGATGCGAAATACTGATATTCAGGCATTGTACGAACAAATTCAAGTCGGAACACCTGTCTTGGTGCGGAAATGATTCGTCATTGGTCATTGGTCATTCGTTAGGGAACGGATTGACATCCTCCCCCTGCTAAGAGACGTAGCCTGCTACGTCTGGAACATTGCTTCCCTGCGTCTCTATTAACTTTTGAGATCAGATTTGGGTTCAAAGTTGGGGGCGTAATCTTGGAGTAAGGAACTCACCTGCTGGAACAAATCTTTGCCGCTACTTCTACGAATCGCTTGGCGTTCAGAGCCAAAATCAGGTCGATGCAGATTTTGTGTGATCGCGGTATTAACTTGCTGAGTAATCAACTCTTGAAGTTCTTCTTTGGCTCGTTGACGTTGGTATTTTGCCCCTTCTTCTGTCGTAGCATACAGAGGGGGGAGTCGATTCAGAGCATAGGCGGCGATATCACCCACATCCAGCACTTGGTCAGTGGTTGCTTCAATTTCCGCCACTTGCGCGATCGCTTCGGTGAGTACCAACTCCTCCATCACGTTAATAAACTGCTTGCGAGGAACGGCGACAACTTCACCCGTCAACAGCGCTCCCATCAGGCGATCCAACGCCATATATTCTTCGATCGAAAGCTCTGATGCTGTATCACAAATACGTCCAACCTCAGTTTCCATGACTGGGGTTAAGTAACCATCTTGCAGAGCTTGTTCTACGATTTTTTCAATACTCATGGTAGTTGGATTGTGTTGCCCATTAGTAGCCCGAATCAAAGGGAGACTTACCAGAGTTTACCTTAAACAAAACCTATAAGTGCATAAGATGCCCAAAAATTTCAAGAAAACTTAAACACTGTTTTATTCGATACCTTCAAATCTCCAGGGAACTGGATCTACGGCAATGCCATGAACATACAGTCCCCAGTGCAAATGCGGTCCGGTAGAAGCCCCTGTTGATCCCACTGTACCAATTCTTTGACCAGCTTGGACAAAATCTCCTTGTTGAACGTCGATCTGATTGAGGTGCAGCATAATACTCAATACTCCTTGACCATGGTCAATTCCTACTGTATTGCCATGCACCTGAAACCCCTCGGATTCTCGTCCCACTAACGCCACTCGTCCGGCTGCGGGTGCAACGACAGGCGAACCTGTCCCGGCGGCGTAGTCAACACCTCTATGATAATAGTCCTCAGCGAATACTCCATTATAATAACGACGCACGCCAAACACCGTAGACACTCGACCCGCGTTAGGTTTAAGCAAAGGTCCATTCCAGAACTTTTGGGGCGTCACCAATGTTTTAAACTCAGCCACCCGATTGAGTTCTAGTTCGGTGGCGGATCGGTTGGCGCTACCTGATAGTCGGATGCGTTGGGTAGGAAAGGAACGATTTCTCAGGGATACAGCCAGGTTCCTCACCTCACCATCCCCAGTCACCTGAACTTGCAGACTTCCAGGTTTATCCAGAGGACTGGTTGGGAGTAAGGCGCGATAGCGATTAGCGGCGACAGGAAAGGTGGGATAGGTTTTTTGCCCGATGGACACCATTGGCGGTTGAGTCGTGGTTTGAGTGTCAATCATCACAGACAGCGTATCCCCTAACTGTGGACTTTCTGGGGTTACTCGCACTTGCAGCGCGATCGCAGCTTGACTCTTGATCACCAAAACTGTTGCTATACCTACAGTTAGCGCTGTAGTCCACCGTCCTTTGATTCCCCATGGTAAGGTAAGGAAATCTCGTGGAGTGACTAGAGGCGGTTGACTGGGAATTCCTGAACTCTGGGTGTTGAGTCTGGCTTTTTCAATGTCTTCAGAGTGTTTTGAAAGGGCGCTCATCAGAATCTACAAATGATTAACTACATTAGTCCTAGAGCATGTTTTTTAACACAGAATGTTGCCAGAGTTAACAAAATGTTGGAAATCTTAAGAAAATTTGTATCCTAGAAGGATATAGCACTTTAATTTTTATAACGCACCAGTGCAAGAAGACTTCCGACTGATTATCGACTTCGTATCTGTTCTGGCGTCAGCAGCGGCTGGCGGACTCTTGGCATCCTCATGCCGTCAACCCCCACTCTTGGGCTATATCGTCGGGGGGATGATTGTCGGTCCTGCGGGTTTGGGTCTGATTAAAGAGGTCATCCAAATTGAAACCCTGGCTCAGTTTGGTGTGGCATTTTTGCTCTTTGCCCTAGGGGTGGAGTTTTCCCTGGCGGAACTGAAAAAAGTGCAAAAGATTGCCTTAGGTGGTGGTGGACTCCAGATCGTCCTGACTATCTTAGTCACCACATTAGTCTCTCTGGGTATGGGTTGGGTCACGTCTCCCGCCCAAGGTGTGTTTTTGGGAGGAATTTTGTCGTTGTCGTCCACGGCGGTGGTTCTCAAATGCTTGATGGAACGCAACGAAACCGAAACCCCCCACGGGCAAGTGATGCTAGGTATTTTGGTGGTGCAAGACTTGGCATTGGGGTTAATGTTGGCGGTACTCCCGGCTTTAGACCAACCCAGTGAAGTGGTTGGCATAGCCGTGGGACTTGCCCTATTAAAAATTGGTCTATTTGCAGCCGGTGCCATTGCTGTGGGGATATGGTTGATTCCTCCGTTATTACGATTCCTTGCCCGTACCGAAAGCCGAGAGTTATTTTTACTCGGAGTTGTGGGTTTATGTATGGGAATTGCCCTGTTGACGGAAGAGTTGGGACTTTCGATTGAAATGGGGGCGTTTGTCGCGGGGTTAATGATTTCCGAGGTGGAATATGCCGATCAAACCCTAACTTATGTCGAACCTCTGCGGGATGTCTTTGCTGCCCTATTTTTTGCGGCGATTGGGATGCTAATTGATCCTATTTTCCTGTGGAATAACCTGGAATTAATTTTGGGATTGGTCTTGCTGGTTTCGGTGGGTAAGTCTTTAATTATAACACCAATCGTTAAACTATTTGGCTATCCCTTAAAAACGGCAATTCTGGCAGGTCTAGGGTTAGCTCAAATTGGGGAATTTTCCTTTGTGTTAGCTAGTGAAGGGCAAACCTTGGGACTGGTTTCTCGCTCGGTGTATCTTTTAATTTTAGGAACAACGGCGGTGACGTTAATTGTGACACCGTTTCTGTTACGATTAACACCCTTAGCATTGAACTGGTTAGAAAATTTCCCGCCCTTAAAACGGTATTTTGAACCAATGGATGCTCCCAAAGACGTATCCGTGAATAGCCAACAGCTAAAAGACCATGTGGTGATTTGTGGGTATGGGCGCAGCGGTAGCAATTTAGTGCGACTGATGCAGGAACATAATTATCCGATTTTGGTGGTTGAGCAGTCAGAGCAGGTGATTGGGCAATTACGAGACGCGGGAATTCCTTATGTTTACGGCAATGCGGCTAGTTTACATGTTTTGGATAAAGCTGGGGTAGAACGGGCAAAATCCATGGTGATTGTTTTGTCTGATGCCATGAGTAGTCGGTTATGTTTAAAGCGATCGCTAGAATTAAACCCGAATTTAGATATCGTAGTACGAGCGAATAAGGATCGGGATATCGAACTTTTGTACCAACTGGGGGCGCGAGAGGTGGTGCAACCAGAGTTTGAGGCGTCTTTGGAGTTAGCAACGCATTTGATGTCAGGAATTGGTGTACCCAATTGGGTAATTCAGCAGGAAATGGAAAAAATTCGCAGTTCCCATTATCTGGATTTGCGCCCGGAACAACCTCAGTCTCAAATTGCCCGAGATTTGCGGGCAGCGGCTGAGATGATGAATAGTAAGTGGTATGACTTGCCAGAGGATTCTCCGCTGACGGGTATGACGTTAGAACAAGCCGATATTCGCCGTTTGACTGGGGTTAGCTTGGTGGCGATTCGTCGGGTTGAAGGTGAGGAAATCGATTATCCCGATTCTGGGGTGAGTTTGGAGGAAGGCGATCGCCTTTTGGCGGTGGGTGAACCCGATGAACTGTCTGCGTTTAAGAAATTGGCAAAGGGAGAAATGACAAATCCTGCCACCAGCAGTCCCTGTCAGTGGGTGTTGATACCTCCAGAAAGCCCCGCCCATGGCAAAACCCTGTCCCAACTCCATTGGCGGCGTCAATATGGGATTCAGGTGCAAGCAATCCGCCGAGAAGGGAGGTTTATCCCTTTTCCCGATGGGAATGCCGAAATCCAAGAGCAAGATCACCTATTATTGTGTGGCGGAAGTTATCCGCTAAATCAATTACAGGACTGGTTAACGCCACTCCCTGATAGTAGTGTCGCTGATGTCCCGGTTCATCAACAAATTCATGATGTTAGCTGATTCTGACTATTCGGCAAATTCAAAGGGATTTTCAGCACCCTCTGCCGTTTGGGAACTCGCTACGGCAGACTCTTGGCGTACTTGGAGGGATCGATTTACGCCACCGCCTCCCTTAGGCTTGATATAGGCGATCGCATGTTGCCAGATAATAATCGGCTGCTCCTGTTCATCCATAAGACAGATGCAGGATTGATCTTGCCAGCGCAGTCTGCCCATGAAGACTTCATTCGTCATGAGTTTGAGTTCAACCTCTTGGGCGTCTCGAATCAAGCTTTGAACTTGACGAACACTAGGTAGATTGGTGGACAATTCACTCATAATTAGATGGTTAAGCTGGAGACGATAATGGCAATCGAATTTACAAAGTACCACGGTTTAGGGAATGACTTCATTCTGATTGATAATCGGTCAAAGCCAGATCCGCTAATCACTTCAGAGCAAGCCGTGCAGTGGTGCGATCGCAACTTTGGCATCGGTGCTGATGGTGTGATTTTTGCCCTACCAGGACTTGAGGGTACTGACTATAGTATGCGGATTTTCAACGCGGATGGCTCAGAACCGGAAATGTGTGGCAATGGGATTCGTTGTTTAGCTCAGTTTTTAGCCGATTTACAGGGAGTCACGGGTTCAACGGAGTACCGGATTCATACTTTAGCTGGGGTGATTACGCCAAAACTGGAAGGGAATGGCAAAGTTAGGGTGAATATGGGTATGCCTCAGCTTTTGGCATCTCAAATCCCGACAACCTTGGCTCAAGCTGATCAAAAGGTGATTGATGTTCCCTTAGACGTCGGGGGGAAGGTTTGGCAGGTCACTTGTGTGAGCATGGGCAATCCTCACTGTATTACGTTTGTGGAAGACGTGACGGCTATTCCTTTGGAAAGTATTGGTCCGAAGTTCGAGCATCATTCAGCGTTTCCGAAACGGACAAATACCGAATTTATTCAAATTGTGCGCCCAGATTATATCAAGATGCGCGTATGGGAACGGGGGGCTGGAGCTACCTTGGCTTGTGGTACGGGGGCTTGTGCGGCGGTGGTTGCTGGGGTATTGACTGGAAAGTGCGATCGCGCCTGCACAGTGGAACTTCCTGGGGGGTGTTTGGATATTGAATGGTCCGAAGTTGATCAACGCATTTACATGAGAGGACCCGCGCAGCGAGTGTTTACGGGTACGATGGCGTGATTGCTGGCGCTATTGCGGCGGGCATGGAAATACTTGAGCCGCTTCGTAGATACGATGAGGGAGCATGTAGAGACGTGCCATGGCACGTCTGGGAGCTGGGGGAGATGTTAGCTGTTGGCGTTATTTCTGCCTTCTTGCACTAGATTTCCAACTACACTCAGTCTGGGCGGGTTTAGTTACATCTTTTGTGAGGTAAGAAACGGTAATAGTCAAACCCGCCCCTACACAAAATTTAAATTTTGATTCCTCATACTTTTGCAGGTCAAAACATTGTAATCTAGCCCATCGTTCCTGAAAAAAAGGACTAGGTGCAATGGGTTTATACTCAATATTCCAGAGTAATAATTCAGTGAGGCTTAACTGCTTGAAGGCTTCTGTGGTATTAAAGCTAGCAATTTTTTTTCTTTCGCTTTTTGGCATTTGACGACATTTTGCGCCTTCCTGATCAAAAAAATACGCTTCACTATTCAGTTATTCTCTAAATATCCATTAGCCGGAAAGTAGGAGTATACTCAACATAGATTGATTTTAATCTATTTTAGACTTAATCCTTAGTCCCCTAATGACCAGTCACCGGGAACGACTATTATTCAGCAAACATGAGTGTTCTTTGCCCTCAATTACACCAGCGACTCGCCACCCCTCTGAAAATTGGTTCGTTTGAAGTAAAAAGTCGCGTTCTCCAATCCCCTCTCTCTGGTGTCACGGATTTGGTATTCCGTCGCCTAGTGCGCCGCTATGCGCCGGAGTCGATGATGTATACGGAAATGGTACATGCAGCAGGATTGCATCATGTCAAGGGTTTATCTAAAATAATGGATGTTGATCCGAATGAAAAGCCGATTAGTATTCAGTTATTTGACTGTCGCCCCGATTTCCTGGGAGAAGCCGCCCAGAGAGCCGTAGCCGAAGGTGCGGATACGGTGGATATTAATATGGGATGTCCGGTGAATAAAATTACCAAAAAGGGAGGGGGTTCATCTTTACTGCGAGAACCAGAAACGGCGGTGGCGATTGTACGGGCGGTGGTGGAGGCGGTATCTATCCCGGTTACGGTGAAAACACGGATTGGCTGGAGTGATGATGAAATTAATATCCTCGATTTTGCCAAGCGGATGGAGGATGCGGGGGCGCAAATGCTAACCTTACACGCCCGTACCCGCGCCCAAGGGTATAAGGGTGAGGCGAAGTGGGAGTGGATTGGTAAGGTTAAGCAGGTTCTGTCTATTCCGGTTATTGCTAATGGAGATATTTTATCGGTAGAGTCAGCCGTGAAATGTTTGGAGCAGACGGGGGCGGATGGGGTGATGTGTTCGCGAGGAACGTTGGGGTATCCGTTTTTGGTGGGAGAAATTGACCATTTTCTGAAAACGGGGAAACGACTAACTCCACCGACGACGGCGGAACGGCTAACCTGTGCTAAGCAACACTTACAGGCTTTATGGGAGTATAAAGGCGATCGCGGCATTCAGCAAGCTAGAAAACATTTAGCGTGGTATACTAAGGGTTTTGTGGGAGCCAGCGACTTGCGAGATCAGCTTAGTCGCATTGATACTGTGGAACAGGGGGTGACGTTGATTGACAGTGCGATCGCGAAGTTGTAATCTAGGGATGATGGCAAGCCCAGGTCAGTCCTGTCTCACCGGATAAGGAGACAGGTTTGTTTCCTTATGAACTAATCGTTACTATGGGAGCAGTCGTTAAAGTATTCAAATAACTGCGTCCAGCGATGCCAGTCGCCTCTAAAATGACTAGGTTGATGCTTATGTGTCAGGGTTAGTCAATCGCAGCCAATAATTGTCAAGACGGTTAAAGTGTTTGTGCTAATTTCATGAGTGAAGCCGTCCAAGTTACCTTGGAATTACTCACTGGTCGAGCAAGTGTCGCCTCAGCGAAGTTACATAGTGATGAGCATCGCTGATGGTTTCAATAGGCTAATTTTGTTAGAGATTGAATTGGATGATGATCATCATCCATTAGTTACTGTACGCTAGAAGGAGGATATAATATGACCCAAGTGGTTGTAGGCGAAAATGAAGGAATTGAGTCAGCGCTGCGCCGATTTAAGCGGCAAGTGTCCAAAGCAGGAATTTTTGCAGATATGAAGCGCTTGCGTCACTTTGAGACGCCGATTGAAAAGAAAAAGCGCAAAGCGGTGGCTAGACGGCGTAAGCGGAGAGTCCGCTAAGAGATTTCTCAATTTCTTTTCATGCAAATAGACATCCCCATAGGGGTGTCGCTTTGTCTAGTCGCAAAAACCATAAAATTAACCTCATCCCTACTCGGCTAGCACACTTGGGTAGGGATTCCGCTATTTGCTGAGTTAGCTTAGCGGTTTTTGGCGCTTTCTTCAGCTTCTTTTTTTCTGTTCCCTGCTCCCTTGTTTTATAATAAGCCAACAAAATGGAGAGGTCCTTGACCACTAATTAACTCCAAAACTAAAGCCAGAAAGCCAATCATCGCCAAACGACCATTCCACACTTCAGCCGCCGTTGTCATACCCCATTCCCAACGTTCTTGAGGATACATTTTAACTTTTTTGCTGGGACGTACAACTTCAGCAAATGTTCGTGGCGGCGCGTTTAAAGCGTCTACGACTAAGGTGGCGAGGGATTCAATAAAAACGGGATGGGTATTGAGGGCTGGCACCCGCTGGAAGTTGTGAATCCCGGCTTCTTCTGCGATTTCCCGATACTCAATATCAATTTCTTGGAGGGTTTCAATATGTTCAGAGACAAAGCTAATCGGGACAACGAGCAAGTTTTTGACCCCTTGATTCCCTAACTCTTGTAATGCGTCTTCAGTATAGGGTTGCAGCCATTCCACAGGTCCAACCCGGCTTTGATACGCCAGGGTATGAGAGTTGGGACGGTTGAGTGTCTGCATAATTAGGGCTGTGCAATGCTCAATCTCTTGCTGGTAGGGGTCTCCAGCTTCTGTGACATAGCTACTCGGAACACCATGGGCGCTGAAGAAAATATGAACGGCGTCAGGATCATCAAACCGTTGCAGTTCCACATCAATTAAGTCCGCCATGGCTTGCAGGTAGCCCGGTTCTTGATACCAGGAGGGAATAACCGTGTATTCAATTTGGTTGAGTTTAGCATCATTCTGCCAAAGTTGTTCCAGAAGCCGGAAACTGGAACCACTGGTACTGATGGAAAATTGCGGGTATAGGGGTAAAATAACTAATTGTTCAATGCCATCGCGTTTGGCATAGGCTAGCGCTTCTTGGGTGAAGGGATGCCAGTAACGCATACCTACATAGATATTCGCCTCTTGCCCCTGCTGCTTTAACTTCTCCTGTAAAGCTTGGGCTTGGGCTTCAGTGATGTGCCGCAGAGGGGAACCCCCACCAATTTGGCGGTAATTCTCTTGCGACTTCTTTGCCCGCATTGTCGAGATTAACCAAGCCAGGGGCTTTTGCAGCCAGGAAAAGGGCAGGCGAATAATTTCGGGATCGGCAAATAGATTAAACAGAAAGGGGCGGACATCCTCTAAATTATCCGGTCCACCTAAGTTAAGTAATAATACCCCAACACGACCCATAGCGATCACGGCATTCCAAATATTTCATATTTGTTACTGATTTTAACAATATATGCTGGTAATGGTCTGAGTTTTCCGGAAAAAATCTAGAATCTTGATCCTAGCAGAACCATGGCAACCGTATTAAGACCGTTAAGCTATAAGTATCAGTGGCTGTATGACACCATTTCTCGATTAGCCGCCACAAGCGTGGGTGGAGAACGGCGATTCCACCATCTGCCTTTGCAAGGTTTAACAATTGATTCAGAAACGCAAGTGTTGGACCTGTGCTGTGGCGGGGGTCAGGCTACCCGCTTTCTGGTGGAGTATTCCCAGAATGTCACGGGACTAGATGTTTCACCCTTATCACTGCAACGTGCCGAAAAGAATGTACCTCAAGCCAAGTATGTAGAAGCCTTTGCCGAGGATATGCCGTTTGGCGAGAATCAGTTTGATTTGGTGCATACCAGTGTAGCACTACATGAGATGCCGCCGTCAGTGTTGCAGCAAATTCTCAAGGAAGTGTATCGGGTGCTCAAACCGGGTGGTGTGTTTACGTTGGTGGATTTCCACAAGCCGACTAATGTTTTATTTATACCGGGAGTCGCCCTGTTTCTGTGGTTATTTGAAACGGAAACGGCTTGGCAGTTATTGGAGACGGATTTGGTGGGATTGCTGAAGCAGACAGGGTTTACATCCTGTGAACAGCGTCTGCATGCGGGGGGAAGTTTACAGGTGATTCAGGCAAAAAAGTGAGCATGAAAAGCATGGTTTGTAGGGGCGGGTTTAGGGACTTTCGTTTGGCTATGGATAATAACGTTTGTGCAAAACCCGCCCTGACCTGACCCCAATATAACTAAACCCGCCCCGATCAATTATAATTTTTCCTGGAGTTCAGCGACTTGGGCTTCTAAGTCTTGAATCCGTTCCTTGAGTTCGATGACTAGGGTGGCTAGTCGGTCAAACATTGGATCAGATGATAAGACTCGCGGCGGGGTTCTGGGAGGGACTGATGGTGCTGGCGCTGGTGGGTTGGGACTACGATTTGGGCTGGGAACTTGCCGAGTTAAGGTAGCAAGCTGAGACTCGATGCGGTTGATTTGCGATCGCAACTGGAAATTCTCGGTTTCTAGGCGAGAGAGGCGTGAGGCTAAAGCGGCGGTGGATTGGGCGGAAGTTAAAGGGGGAAAGATAAGAATTCCCACAAGGAATGCTAGGCAGATTATACCAACTTTTTTAAGCATGATTATTTTGGGGTAGTGGTAGAGCGATCGCGAATAAGCTTATCCCACTTTCTATCTTGCCAAATTCGACAACCAAGTATATGTTTCCCTGGGGAATTTGAGATGGACAAGATTGAGATGGGCATAAGCTGATTGATTCAATAAAATAGGATACTCTTGGCGTCGTTTGCGATAGGTTTGCAGCGCCCATAGGAGAATAGAGTCCCGGCTGAATGTGAGTGTCCAAGTTTCGCGATTGCCATTCCAAAGTTCTTCTTGCTGGACAACTCGCCGCCATGTTCGCCGCAGTAATCGTGTCATAATTACTAATAGGCTGTAGTCAAGCCAAATGACTGTATCGGCGCGACTCCAGATAATATCGCGCACTTGGCTATAGTTGCCATCAACAATCCAGCGATCGCACTTAAGAGATTGTTCAACCCGTTGGCGGAATATATTAGTCGGGACTTCTGTCCAATTTGCTTCCCAGTGAAGGGCGTCAAGTTCAATATGGGGAATGGCAAGACGTTGGCAGAGTTGGCGGGCTAGGGTAGTTTTGCCGCAACCTGATGTGCCGATAATGGAGATGCGTTGACTGTGAAACATGACCAAGAAATAATTAGGGTCTGCTGAATAAGTATTGTGGTGGGGGTAGGAAGCAGGGAGAGCAGGGGGAGCAGGGGGAGCAGGGGGAGCAATGGTACATTTTTCTTGATAGCGGTGCAAGGGTATGAAAGGGTTTTACCCTTTTTCCTTGAAGAGGAGCCAATATCAATACTACTCAAAGCATTGATAGGCTAAGGGTTTTGGACTTGTGCAGCAAGCCCTAATTAAACAAGCTGGGCGAATGGAATTCGCAGCTACACAAACAAAGTCCGCGAAGGCGGACTTACAACTTGTAATTTATCGGAAACTAATAGAATCAGGTTTTTACCTATAAACGCAATTTATAACCACTAGGAATGATTTAATTAATCAGTTAGCCATTAACTCCCAAGTAGAAATTATTGATTTCTGTCGATGGTGAATCGGCTGATTTCTGATGTAGTTAGCTACCTGGTCAAGATTATCATGGCTAACACTGAATGCGCCGTAGCTGCCTTGCCATTTAAAGAATTCCCCCGGCTTGATTTCATGGGTAACTAAATGAGAAGAACTTCCTTTAACTTGTTTGATTAAGTCGGAAACCGCTAGAGTAGGGGGAAAACTTATTAATAGATGTACATGATCTTCAATACCGCCCAAGGCAATAACTGTACATTTTAGCTGTTGGCATTCCCCAATAATTGCTGCATAAACTGCCTCTTGAATATCGCTCGTAATCAAAGGCAATCTATCCCAGGTTGCCCAAACACAATGCAGATACAACTGCGTGAAATTAGACCTCATATTTCTTGAACCCGCCCTTTGCTTCGCTCAAGGGTAAAATCCGGTGGGTTTGATACCACATCCGGATTAAGTATCCCCGTTATAACCCAGTCCGCGCAGGCGGACGAAAGTTTGTGTAGAAGCGATTTCAATCGCCCCCTGAACCAAACCATCTGAACCGAATCATCGCCCCCTGAACCGAATCATCTGAACCGAACCATCGCCCTCACGTCGTATACTCGGCATTAATCTTCACATAGTCATAACTCAAATCACAGCCCCACGCTTTACCCGTACCCGGCTCATTGCCAATACTGACCGAAATTAAAACAGTATCCTCTTTCAAATACGCCCCACTTGCGGCATTTTTCAAATAGGCACTCGCTGCATCTCGGTCAAAGGGTAAGGGTTGACCCTTGTCCATTAGCACAAAATCCCCCATCTGAATCCGCAACGCTTCCTGGGAAAAAGGGACACCCGCACGCCCCGCCGCACCTGCAATTCTCCCCCAATTCGGATCACGACCAAATATGGCAGATTTAACCAGGGATGAACCCGCAATTGTCCGGGCAATTTGACGCGCCGCTTGATCATTGGGTGCGCCTGTGACTTGTACTTCCATCAAACACGTCGCCCCTTCTCCATCCCGTGCGATCGCCTTGGCTAAATGTTGGCATACCGCCGTCAGCATCGCTTCTAACTTTTGGGCATGAGGTCCCATTTCCGTAATCGCTGAGGTGCGAGATTGACCATTCGCCAAAGCAATCAGGGTATCGTTGGTACTGGTATCCCCATCGACGGTAATTTGATTAAAGCTTTTATCCGCTGCCCGACTTAACATTTTTTGCCATAAAGGTGTAGAAACCACCGCATCACAGGTAACAAATGCCAGCAGCGTTGCCATATTCGGGTGAATCATCCCTGAACCCTTGGCAATTCCACCAATCCGTACTGGGCGATCGTCAATCGTGGTTTCCAAGGCAATGGATTTTGTCACCAAATCTGTGGTAATAATCGCTTGGGCGGCAGCATCGGAACCCACTTCTGATGCTGATTCCACCAGTTGGGGAATTCCGGCGAGAAGGGTATCCATGGGAATGCGCTTTCCAATCACACCCGTGGAGCCTAATAATATAGACTCCGGAGAAATCTTCAGGGCTTGTGCCAATGCTTCAGCACAGTCCAAAGCATCCTGCCATCCCGCTTCCCCTGTTGCCGCATTTGCTTGACCCGAATTCACTAAAATAGCACGAGCGCTGGCTTTTGAATGTAAACGCTGACGACAATAGGTAACTGGTGCAGCACAAACCTGATTTAGAGTAAAGACTCCGGCTGCGATCGCCTCCACCTCAGACATAATCAATGCCAAATCCGGCAGCCCTGAAGGCTTAAGTCCAGCCACTATTCCAGATGCTCGATATCCTCTCGGTGCTGTGACGCCACCTGTAATTTCCTGCCAATCTGACATGATGCTTCCCCCTTAACCCGTAATAGTAGTTCGAGTAGCGATTATATCAACTCTCAGGGGGTCAGTAATCGATGAATTTCGCCTTTTGTGCTGTAAATCTGTCCTACAGTCTTTGATTGAGCCTTGAGAGGAGGTTAAGGTGGAGCTGTTGAAACGATTAGGCTGTAGTGGTAATGAGTTCAGACCCAAATAACACATCACCGGAACAGGAAAAGGCTCAAGAGCAAACTCCAACCGTTGACCCAAAGGATTTAACCACGAAACCCGGTTATATTGCCGATCGCGACGCCCAGGAAACTGTAAACAATCCAGCCGTAGCACCGCAAATGCTCAATGATCCCAGTGATGATCGGGGAGATTTAAGACGGGATTGACCTTGGGGTATTTTTGTGCTGAGGCGATCGCAAAAGTTGGGCAAGGGGAATCCGCGATCGCATCTGTTTCTTCCTTGCCCAACCCCCTTAAATCGGGTTCGCCACCGATGGCTCTAAATCCACTTGAGAATCACCCATGGATTGATACCCATTCTCTGGGAGAGGGCGTCGTTCCTCAATCAAGCGAATCGTACCACTCACCTTTTCCGGGAAAATCACCACCAAACCACCGGACGCCACTCCGTCTAACGCCGTGTTAATCGCCTCGGTTTCATCAAGAATAATTTCATAATTGCTATCCTGATTTTGCGCCAAAATTCCCTTACAAATCAACTCCGCCGCGTCACCACTGGGACGTCCCCGTCGATCCGCATCTTCTTTAATAATGATCCGATCAAAAATTTGTGCTGAGAGTCGTCCTAAATTAATGAAATCCTCATCCCGGCGATCGCCAGGTCCACCGACAACGCCAACCCGTTCCCCAGACCAATTGCGGACAAAGCCGCCCACAGCTTCATAACTAGCGGCATTATGGGCATAATCCACCAAGGCATGATAATCACCCAGGTTAAATAAATTCATCCGTCCCGGTGTCTGAGCCACAGACGCCCGGAATGTGGTTAAAGCGTCACGAATTGCCTCAATAGGAACACCTTGAGCAAAGGCGGCGAGACTAGCGGCTAAAGCATTAGCAATTTGAAACGGTGCCATTCCTCTCATCGTTACAGGCATATTTTCCGCCTTCTCAATCCGCAGCGTCCATTCACCTCGGATTAATGACAGATAGCCATTTTCATACACAGCCGCCAAACCCCCCTGCCTGGTGTGAGCTTGCACCACCTCATTGTCGGGATTCATGGAGAAAAATGCCACATGCCCTTTGACGCGCTGTGCCATCGCTGTAACCAGGGGATCTTCGGCATTTAGAATGGCATAGCCAGATGGACTCACGGATTCAGCCACCACACTCTTGAGATTCCCCATCTGGTCGAGGGTATCGATATCGCCAATTCCCAGATGATCCGCCGAGACATTTAACACAACACCCACATCACAAGCATCAAAGGCTAAACCCGATCGCAGAATCCCGCCTCGTGCTGTTTCCAATACCGCCACCTCAACCGTCGGATCTTTGAGAATCACTTGAGCGCTTTGGGGTCCGGTGGTGTCTCCTTTTTCCACCAGATGATCGCCAATGTAGATCCCATCCGTGGTGGTATACCCCACAACATGACCTGTTTGCTTATAGATATGGGCAAGCAAGCGAGTGGTTGTGGTTTTACCATTCGTCCCTGTAACCGCCAGAATGGGAACGCGACTCTGTTGTCCCGGCGGAAACAGCATATCCATCACCGGGGCGGCGACATTGCGCGGTAAGCCTTGAGAGGGACAAACATGCATTCGGAATCCCGGTGCCGCATTCACTTCCACAACCACGCCGTCAATGTCCCGTAGGGGTTTGGCAATATCAGGCGTAACAATATCAATCCCGGCAATATCCAGACCAATAATTTTAGCCACACGCTCAGCTAACCAAACGTTTTCGGGGTGGATATCGTCGGTGCGGTCTATGGCAATACCCCCCGTACTCAGATTAGCCGTTGCCCGTAAGTAACAAACCTCATCTTCTTTGAGGACTGTATCTAAACTGTAACCCTGACGTTCTAGTACACTCAAACTCGTATGATCGACGACAATTTTCGTCAGGACGTTATCATGTCCATCTCCCCGATTGGGATCGCGGTTCGTCTGTTCAATCAGTTGTTCAACCGTAGACTTACCATCCCCAATTACCCGTGCTGGAATCCGCTGGGCGACGGCTTCAACTTTCCCGTTAATCACCAAGACGCGGTGGTCAAAGCCGGGATAATAGCGCTCGACAATCACCGCACGGGAGATATCCTTGGCGCGGTCATAGGCTTTTTCCGCTTCGTCCCAGGTGCGAATGTCAATCGTAATCCCACGCCCATGATTACCATCTAGGGGTTTAATCACAATCGGATAGCCCCCCAACTCTTCTATCGCGCCCTCTAATTCGTCTAAATAACACACCGTTGTGCCTCGGGGAACCGGAACACCCGCATCGAACAAAATCTTCTTCGTCCCTTCTTTATCACAGGCTAATTCCACCCCTAAAATTCCGGAGTAATTACTCAAGGTGGCTTGTATTCGCTTCTGATGCACCCCGTAGCCAAGCTGAATCATGGCTCTGGCACTTAAGGGAAGCCAGGGGATGCCTCTGGCGTCGGCTTCTTTGACCAGGGCTTCTGTACTCGGTCCTAATGCCGCATCGCGAGCGAGTTCGGTGAGGTCTTTTATGTCTTGCTCTAACTCACCTTGGGGATAGGTTCCGGTATCGATAATACTTTGACACAAGCGCACGGCTGCTCTGGCTGCATAGCGACCGGCCTGTTCATCAATGTACTCAAAGACGACTTGATAAATTCCGGCTGTCCCGGTTTCCCGCGTCCGACCAAACCCGACGCGCATTCCCGCTAATTCCTGAAGTTCGAGCGCCACATGTTCGATGATATGCCCCATCATCGTGCCTTCCCTGACCCGACTTAAGAACCCACCTCGAACACCTGGAGAACAGAAATGCCCTTCCAGGCTAGGTAGCACCTGCACCAGTCCCTTGTAGAATCCCGGAAGTACATTGGAGGGTTTATCAATGAGTTCCTCCAAATCAAGACGCATGACAATGAGTTTGTGGCGTCGAATGCTCCAGTAATTGGGACCGCGTAACGTCTGGATTTTTAGAATTCTCATAGTGATGAAATCGGGGATGGTTCACAACGTCGGCAAGGAAACACAAACTAGCAACTGTGCAAAATCTATTTTAGGAATTTCTTTAACATTACGTGACATTCTCCTACGCTGAATCTCGCCTATTACCGCGTAGGCGTCCAAGTATCGCTACTTAGATTTTCTCGTCAACATTTTTCGCGGTTCTCAGAAGTCCTCCACGTAGTAGGGGGGAATCGTTTACTCTTGCCTAGACGGGATTTACCCGCTTTGAGTGGATGGGAAATCTTATCTAGTTTCCGACTGTTCAAAGGGATCAAACTGTTCATTATGAACATTTTGCTGGGACGATTGGCGATTTCAGCCTGCTTGGAAGCCGTTGGTATTGAGTCTTAGGGATTGGCTGGCATTAATGCCCGTTTATAGACATGATAGCGATCGCCATGACAAAAAATATGCACCCGGAGGTTATGCAGACTAATGGGTTCGGTGCTGTCAATATCCACGTGATTGGTGTGAGCCAGTTCTGTGGGATCAATAATCGTCACCGTACCTTTGCCCATGACCTGTAACCAACCATCTCGCTCGAAGATAATACAAGTATCTTCATCGATCCCAATCCCTAAGCGATCCGGGTGCATGGCGATCGCACTCATCAAGCGGGCGATGCGATTTCGATTCAGAAAATGCTGATCGACGATCACTTCAGGAATAATCCCTAAACCCGTTGCCATATCGACTAAGGAGCGATTCGGGGACTCACCACTCCCACCGCCTGCGATCATGTGATGACCCATTACAGCCGCACCTGCACTGGTTCCCGCCAAGGTAATCTCCCCTAAATGTACCCGTTGACGGACTTTTTCCATTAAAGGGGTATCCGAGAGCAAACCGCACAAGCGCAGTTGATCCCCACCGGTCATGAATACACCAGTACAGGTTTCCACATACTCTTGTAGCTCAGCATCCGAACCTTGAGCGCGATCGCGCACATCAAGGACTTTAATTTCCTTTGCCCCCATATCCTCAAAGATCCGCTGATACCGTTCGCCAATCAGTGCTGGTTCTCGCGACGCGGATGGAATAATCGCAATTCTCGCCTCACCTGAACCCGATCGACGAAAAAAGGTTTGCAGGATCTCCCGTCCATGAACTTTGTCTTCCGCACCACCAATAACAATAATTGCGGTTTTTGTCGATTGAGGCATTTTCGTCACTTGGAATTGAGAGTCTAACTGCAGCATACTGTCGAGTTCGAGCATAAGGTGAGTTCAATATTTGAGTATCGCGCTAGGGCTAGGACTGTCTACTTTATTATGATTTTGACTCTAGCTCAACTACTGATTTAGGTTGTTTTTGGTAAGCTTCACCACAACTAAACACCATCGCGCTTGGCTTTCATCAGATGCACTCTACAGCCGCCTAAATGCGGTGACTCGATGGAAATCGTTAATTGTTTAGCCACGGAAGAACGCTTACTCACGGCACTCAGCCGTGGGGAGGAAATCTGGCGTTTCCCAGTCATCATGGCAAATTATACCAATAATTACTTATACTATGATATAAGATTGACCCTTTTTGTCTTGAGAGCAACCCAATCCTTGTGCGCTTTGATGTTGTAACACTGTTTCCGGATTTCTTTACCTCTCCCCTAGCGTCAGGACTGTTGGGTAAGGCATTGACCAAACAAATCGCCCAGGTACACCTGATCAATCCTCGTGATTTTGCCACGGATAAACACCGACGGGTTGACGATGAACCTTATGGGGGTGGCGTGGGGATGCTCATGAAACCCGAACCCATTTTTGCGGCTGTGGAGTCGTTGCCCATATTACCTCGGCGAGAGGTAATTCTGATGACGCCCCAGGGACAACCCCTGAATCAGCCACTGTTGGTGGAGTTGGCGACAGGTTATGACCAGATTGTGATCATCTGTGGGCATTATGAGGGTGTCGATGAGCGAGTTTTACATTTAGTAACCAAAGAGGTGTCCTTAGGGGATTTTGTCTTAACCTGCGGTGAAATTCCCGCACTCGCCCTGATTAATGGGGTGGTGAGATTACGCCCCGGAACCGTGGGGAAGGTGGAATCCCTCAAATCAGAAAGTTTTGAAGCCGGATTATTGGATTATCCTCAGTGGACACGCCCTGCTGAATTTCGCGGTTGGCAAGTCCCAGAGATTTTATTATCGGGCAATCATCAGGCAATTGACCAGTGGCGCAAAGACCAACAGATTCACAGAACCCGGGAACGTCGCCCTGATTTATACGATAAATGGGTTAAGCAGACTGAGAATCTAACGAGTTCTCATCCAACAAGCGATAGAGACGCAAGCATGTAGGGGCGGGTTTTACCAATAACCTTTTGTCGATATCAGATAACTTGACTAAACCCGCCCTTCTAAGGGAACAAGAGAAGATTAGGAAGGTGGTAAAAACAATTATTCTATGAATGACACTTAGGAAAAGGGCGGGTTTACTTACCTGGGAAGTTTCGCACTAGATAATAGTAAAACCCGCCCCTACAAACGCAATTATTGACAGACGAGTTTTTTTTGCCGCGTCTCTACTTTCGGATGTGTCACAATGAAACTCGATTGTAATTAAATCCTTGCTGCTTTTAACTGTGCTTTCTTTTATGAAATCGTCTGAGTTGCTGAAAAACTTATCAACTCCTGCACAGATAGTGTTGCGACCCATGTTGCTGATTTCCTTGGTGTTGCACGGTATTGTGCTAATGCTACCGATTTCCGATGATCTGAGAAAATCTGAGAACCCTGAAAAAGAGGAAACGGTTAAAATTACCAAATTACCTTCTCCTTCCATTCCTAAATCCTCTCCCTCCCCGAAATCGACTTCTACAGTCACTCCTCAAAGGAGTCCAGTCACTCTTGCCCAAACTCCTCAGAGGCGTCAGACTAATTCTCAAATCATTATCAATCGTCCGGAGTCTCCGGCAAATCCGTCTTCTAATCAGCCAATTAACCAACCGTCTGTTAGTGCTAAAGTGTCTCAGACAAAAAAGCGGCAAACTTCTGAAACATCAAATGTTGTTCAGACTGATCAGAACAAAACTTCAGATACATTAGACGAGTCTGATCAAAACTCTACCCCACCCCAACCCGCCCAAAAAGAGGTTAATTTTTTCGCAATATTTCCTCGTTATCCAGGGGCAGAGAAAGGCTCTGGTGGTGTACTTAGACCAGAGTTTGATGAAGCTACTTATATATGGCATATAGAAGAGGACTTGGAAACAGTGGCGTCTAAGTTTGAGAAGGAACTATTGCCTAATCAAAACTTTCAGCAACCCAAACCTCTAAAAAATGAGGGTAATTTTAGAGTTTATGAAGTGTCAAATACGAAAGGCAATGAAACTAAGTATTTGCATTTAATTCACAAAGACAGTCAGACTTCTATTTATCTAGAATCCGAAAGTTATGATCTAAAAGAATTAGTCAAAAATAAAACAGAGGATAGAGCTGAATTTTTAGTTATGGCATCTTTAAGCGCTGCCATTGAAACTCTAAAACTACCATATAAATTAAAAGATTTTAACGTAGAAGATGACTTGGATACTCTTGTTGAAGCCGATAAGTTTAAAAGGGCAATTTTTGATTTCACAATAGCACGAAAAACAACAGCAGATCATCCGATATCCCCCCAAGAACTTGCTAAGAGCTTGAATGAACAACTGCAAAGTTTAGAGTTTGAGCCGTTATCGCCAACGGGAGATGGCGAGTATGGCGGAGGAACTCTTTACAAAATAAAGAAGGATAGATTTGAACGTTATCTGATTTTGACACCTGCCAAAGATGACAAAGAAAATTTGATCACAGTGATTATTTTAGCTGAAGATGATCCTCGGCAGTAGAAAACAAGATACTCAATTACTCTCAATAGCCAAGGAAACGCGATCGCCTCCCACATTCCGCATTTGAGCTAATAGCTGAATCACTTGCTCGTAGGGCAATTGACTATCGGCTTGCAAGAAGACAGCCCCTTGAGGATTTTGGGATAAATAGGTTTGCATTTGCTCAAACAATTGCTTTTGGCTGACCGATTGATTACTGATGACCAGTTGTCCTGGGGACTTCAATTGTACAATTAAAGGAGCGGGATTTTCTTGCGGCTGAGTTTTAGTATTTTCATTATTAGGGAGTTGAACATTGACGCCTTCTTGAGTTGTCAACATCATGGAAGTCATCACGAAAAAAGCTAGAACTCCCATGATCACATTGAGCATAGGGATTAACTGAATGGATGGTATAGATGATTGAGTTCGCTGGGTTCTAAAACGCATGGTTTAATATTTATACAGGTTATTAATTTTAACGACGCTCAATTGCTAGGGAAACGCGATCGCCACCAATTATTGTCATTTCTTTTAACAGCTTTTGGACATCTTCATAGGGTAAATCTCGGTCTGCTTTTAAAACGACTGTAGCATTTTGATTTTGTTCTAGGTATGACTGAATTCTTTCAGACACCTGATTAATAGTAATAACTTTATTATCCAGTAAAATCTCACCTTGGCGATTCAAGCCAATGACTAGAGTGTTGCGAGTATTTGACTCGCCACTAGCAGTTCCAGCACCAGGTAAACCTGGTAAATTAATGTCCCCTAAGCGTTGACCTGTATAGCTCATTGATGTGATAATAAAAAATGTTAGCACTGACATCATCACATCCATTAAAGGAATCAAATTAACTTCGGGGATTGGTGAGTTTTTTGACTTGTTTCTAAAGTGCATGAATCCTATATTTTTTGAAATCTATCATTCAAAAATTACTTCAAAGCTTCTCCAAAGCTGGGGAAAGGCTTACACCCAAAGCAATGTAAAATCTATTTGATCATTTCAGTCACCTTTGTAGTAGCGTGGCACAGCTAAAATTGTGGAATAGGTTGTAGGTTGGGTTGACGCAAGGAAACCCAACGGAATCTAGGGCTCGCATCCCTTACTACAAGCGCAATTATGAACGGTTGGCGAGGGTTGGTTCGTACCAAACCTGGCGATAAATAAGTTCTAACTCACTCCCAACCTCCGCAAAGTAATCCATTTGCTGAGAGTGTAAAGTGACGATAGTTCGGAGAACTAAAAGCGCAATAATTGCGACAATCATACCCGCTGCTGTGGTAATTAGTGCTTCACCGATACCTCCAGCTACTTTTGTCGCCTCGACTGTTGTTCCACCCCCACCAATTCTCAGGTTATTGAATGTACTAATTAAACCCGTAACTGTTCCTAATAGACCAAGTAAAGGGGCAACAGCTACAATAGTTTCCAGGAGTTTTTCACCTTTTCGCATTTTGATGAGTTCTTTATCACCAGCGGCTTCCATTGCTAAACGAAAGGTTTCTGGTGTTGGCTGTTTCAGCTTGAGAGGTGCATAGAGAAAGCGACCAATGGGCAAGTTTTGAGCCGATTCAGCTATGTCTCTAGCCTGTTCTAAATTAGACTGTGCCGCCGCTAGCACATCGTTAACCAGGGTAGCTTCTTGGCTTAATAATCGAAACCAAAACCAAGCACGATCTAGCCCACAGGATATCGTTAATATAGATAATCCCAGAATGGGCAGCATTACTAAACCGCCTTGGATTAATAAATCATAGACTCTTGTCATTGGAAATCTCAGACTAATTTCGCAAAATTAACCCTGGTAACTTTTATACTATAACGCTACAGACCTATTGTCCAACAGGTAAGGAACTAGATCTCCGACTTCTTGAAGACATTGGAGATGGGGTAGGAAAATGGGATTTATCTTCAGTTTAACTCTTTTGCGATCGCGACTCGATAGTCCCGGTCAATCAAAGCCATATTAAACACAGTTTCGTGCTTGCGTAAGAATTTAATCAGACTCGACTTGGGTTCAAACTTTTTCACACAAGCATCGGCTGTCATTTGGTACTGATTCTGAAACTCTTTTTTTACGTCATTGACAGCTATATCTTTAGTTCCAGATACCTGAATCCTTGTCTCAATTATCTTTTTTATGACTTTCTCTAATTCTTTGAATGAAGTGATCGGCTCTGGAGTCGATTTAATCTTATTTTGTGTTTCTTTTTTTGTTGAATTACAAAGTTTAATTTTATACTCTTTTCCGGTTTTTTCTAGCTTAAATAAATTACACCCCTTTAAAAAAGTTATAAATTTAACGCTGAGATTTAAACCTTTAAGCACCTTAGTAATTCCTTGCTTATGCTGTTTAGAGAATTCACTACCCACATTAGAAATGGCAACAGAGGTTTGACCTGAATCCGCCATGAGTTTTTTCACAATTCTAACTAATTCTTGTTCTAACTCAACCTTGGATCGAATCTTTGTATTTAAAGAACTATTTAAATCCGGAGATTCGGTCGAGGCACTCGGATTAGGAGCGATAACTGAAGAATTCATTTCAAACAGGGTTACATACAACCCTGACTGTTCCGGTAAGTTGTGTAAGACAAACTCATTCGGGTAATCAAGAAAAAAATCTGGAACCGTTTTACCAGGACAGTGGAATGAAACCAAGTAACTCATGGTTGTCTGGTACTGGCGGCGAAATAAATTAGAAACATTAGACAGTTTAACCCACAGATTTCCGGTGCGAGTTTGTTCAAGTCTAATAATCCCTTTGATTTGATTAATAAATTCTTCCGGACCCGGAATTTCCGGTGGCGGACTCAGGCAATGTCTTTGAGTCTGGTTCGTCTCACTATTTAAAACGGTGATCGTATCCCCTTGTTTGCGAACTAAATAAACAGTAAAGCCATGAGTCCGAAGTGTATTATAAAGATGAGTCATCACTCCATCCGAGGAGCAAACTAATATTTCCCTAGCATTGGGATAATGGATAAAGATTGACGAGCCCACCGTTGCCATTTTCACATCGGCACTATCTTTACCGGGTGGAACGTGAATCAGTTCATACCCACGACTGTGGAATTCTGCGTCTTTTTTGCCGAGGCTGCGCCAATTGGCAAAGGCGACTTTAATTTGAATCGGATAGGTACAGAGTTTGGCTAGGAATTTTTCAGTTTCGATATCCAGTTGTAGGTTCTCGGCGTCTAGTAAAAGAATGGCAATACCTGGGGAATTATTGGTCACTGAAGCCGGAGAAGGTACAGCTTCCGAACTATCTGAACTGACCAATTCCGGCGACGGCGATGGGGAATTTGGGGGAATTGAGGACTGTAGAGTTTGAGTCAATTCACCAAAACTGGGTTGTGTAAAATAGCTGGGAAGGAGTAAAATTTCCAGGAAACGCCGTATGTTTATCCCTTTGGCTTCCTCGTCCTCAGCTTGAGTCAGTCTAGCTTTTAATTTCTTGATAAAGACAGATTGATTGTGCGGGGTATGCCAAGGAGTAGTCCTGTACTTTTCTTTGAGGAGTTCCGGATGCTGCTGTTGGATATCCAGGACGATTTGGTAAACGCGATCGCAAATTTGATCAATAGTCACTGTATCAGTTCCCAATGGCACGCTGGACGGATCAGACATATCACGAAATCGCACAGAGGATAGCGTATGCGTCCATAATAAAAGAAAGAAAAAGCTTTACACATCTTAACTATGGCGAGAGATCTGCGGACATTCATTCAGCTTTTAGAGGAACGGGGACAGCTGCGCCGGATTAAGGCGTTGGTTGACCCGGATTTAGAAATTGCCGAGATATCCAATCGGATGCTACAGGCAGGCGGACCTGGCTTGCTGTTTGAGAATGTCAAAGGTTCATCATTTCCCGTCGCCATCAACCTGATGGGAACAGAGGAACGGGTGTGTTGGGCGATGAAAATGGAACATCCCCAGGAGTTGGAAACACTGGGGAAAAAGCTGGGAATGCTACAACAGCCAAAACCGCCGAAGAAAATTTCTCAGGCGGTGGAGTTTGGCAAGATTTTATTTGATGTCGTCAAAGCCAAACCGGGACGAGATTTTTTCCCCGCCTGTCAGCAAGTGGTGGTGGAAGGAGACGCCCTAGATTTAAATAAACTGCCCCTAATTCGTCCCTATCCAGGGGATGCGGGAAAAATTATTACCTTGGGGTTGGTGATTACTAAAGATTGTGAAACGGGTATCCCAAATGTGGGTGTATACCGTCTACAACTGCAATCAAGTAATACCATGAGTGTCCATTGGTTATCGGTACGCGGTGGGGCGAGACACCTACGCAAAGCGGCGCAGAATGGCAAGAAACTAGAAATTGCGATCGCGCTAGGGGTTGACCCCTTAATCATTATGGCAGCCGCCACCCCGATTCCTGTAGACCTTTCTGAATGGTTGTTTGCGGGACTCTACGGCGGTTCTGGGGTGCCACTGGCAAAGTGCAAGACGCTAGATTTACAAGTCCCCGCCGACTCAGAGTTTGTCCTTGAAGGGACAATCACACCGGGGGAAGTATTACCCGATGGACCCTTTGGTGATCACATGGGATATTACGGCGGCGTCGAAGATTCCCCCGTGATTCACTTCCACTGCATGACTCATCGCAAGAATCCTATCTATCTCACCACCTTCAGCGGGCGTCCCCCCAAGGAAGAAGCGATGATGGCGATCGCACTCAATCGGATTTATACACCAATTTTACGCCAACAGGTATCCGAGATTGTGGACTTCTTCCTCCCCATGGAAGCCCTAAGTTACAAAGCCGCGATTATTTCCATTGATAAAGCCTATCCTGGACAAGCTAGACGAGCAGCTTTAGCGTTTTGGAGTGCTTTACCCCAATTTACCTACACCAAATTTGTGATTGTTGTGGATAAAGATATTAATATCCGTGATCCGCGTCAAGTGGTGTGGGCAATTAGTTCCAAAGTAGACCCCTCGCGAGATGTATTTATTCTGCCCAATACGCCCTTTGATAGCTTAGATTTTGCCAGTGAAAAGATTGGTTTAGGCGGACGCATGGGGATTGATGCAACGACTAAAATTCCTCCCGAAACTGAACATGAATGGGGGGCAACCTTGGAATCCGATGCAGATGTCGCCGCTATGGTTGATCGGCGCTGGATCGAGTATGGCTTAGATGATTTGGAATTGGGAGACGTTAATCCGAATCTGTTTGGCTATGATATGCGGTGAACAAATTTATAAGTGATTAGGAGATAACCCTTGACCGAATCCAAAAAAACAATCAAACCTTCTGCCCAAGACGTTGAGAACGAAGTCAAAGGAATGCAGGAACGCGGCGTTACGAATGCAGAGGTTCTCCAAGCCATGGCAGTTATTGCTGATAAACAAGGTGATTCTACTTTAGCTAGAAAACTCGCCAATACAGCCGAGGAGTTAGTAAAAGAAAGCCAAGTCTAAGTCAAAACCATGTTCTAGTGGCGTGGCACACCTGATTTGATGAATTAGAATGGGATACCGGAAACCGTAGGGGCGCATGGCGTGCGCCCGATTTAATGGTCGAATCTATTCTAAAATTTTAGCTGGGTCACGCCACTAGAGCGAAGCGAAGGATTAATCGGGGCGGGTTTAGTTGCATCTGGGTCAAAAAGAGACGATAGTAGTAAAACCCGCCCCTACGCCCCTCAAAATTATAATAAATCCGGGTTAGCTATCCTCGTTATAACCCAGTCCGCGCAGGCGGACTTTGTTTGTGTAGCAGCGATTTCAATCGCCGTGGCAAAAGGGGGTAATAAAGAGGGAACAGGAAACGTAAAATAGTCAAAATTTGACATTTTTTAATATTTCTTAGTACAACGAACATCATTGTTCCCCACTTCAATCCCAGAAATAGTAGAGCGAGTCAATTCAGTGCCGAGGCAATCCGCCTTGGCATTTTTCTGCAACATTATATGACATAAAACACCTATTTATTGGAGTTGTATCCTTCATCTTTGGTTCATCAGATTTTGGAACTAAAGATGAGCTACAAAAACGATAATTATATTGCCCGTCTGGAACAAATCCGGTGGGGTAAATATCCCCAATGCCCCTATTGCCAATCAACTCATTCTCGACGCTTAAAAAAGGAACGCCGATATCAATGTAACGAATGCTTTACTTCATATAGCGTTACAGTTGGGACTATGTTTCACAAAACTCATGTTGACTTAGAAAAATGGGTTCTGGCAATTTATCTGGTTCTCAATCCTCTGGAACGGATCAGTGTGCGTCAGTTAGCGAAGAAAATTGGAGTCAATAAGAATACTGCCTCGTATATGATTGCCCGGATTCGTCAGGCAATGACTCAAGAGGCGGACTTGCTACAGCGACTTGTTGAAATTGATTTTGAGTGAATAACAAGTCCAGTGAGTTTTTTCTCCTATCTGTTGTGACATTAACCCCCTAAACCGAAGCCGTTTGAGTTCCCTGATTCCTCCCCTTTATAAGGGGAGGGTTAGGGTGGGGTCTGTCTAAAGGTATTGGAGATTTGTCAACTTAATCGGTTAACTCTTTTTAGGAATGTCCAAGGAAGAAAGGTATTTAGACAATGATTCTCCCAACTGTTCTTCGGGTGTCTTTTTTTTATCTGGTTTTTTGGCAGTAAATCCACCAAAAAACCAAACCCAAAGCGAAGTATAGAGGAATAGTATGAAAAATGGTGACAGCATAATCGTTAACGGTAGATAACCCTAATGAAACTAATCCCAGAGATAAGCAAGACTGAGGATACAGTCTTTCACTGCCTCTGCGACTACTGACGGTTAGGAAACTTTCCTTACATCCAAGTGTAAGACTCTGTTCTGAAAAAGTCTCGACCGCTAACTGGGACACTCTGAGGAAGATTGTAGAGACGTAGCAGGCTACGTCTCTACAGGGTTTTTGGCAGACTTTCTGTGGTAAAAAGATTGTAAATATAGCATCCAGCTAGGAGAGGGTGGGTTTTGGACAATCGTTATCGGTTATGTGCCGATAGGTTATTTCCTAAACCCGCCCCTACAGATTGTCTTATCGCATCGCATCCCCTACTTATTCTCAGC
This sequence comes from Coleofasciculus sp. G2-EDA-02, assembly GCF_040226375.1. Classification (NCBI taxonomy): domain Bacteria; kingdom Bacillati; phylum Cyanobacteriota; class Cyanophyceae; order Coleofasciculales; family Coleofasciculaceae; genus Coleofasciculus; species Coleofasciculus sp. G2-EDA-02. The sequence continues at coordinate 91,235 of NZ_JAVKEW010000153.1, forward strand.
CAGCGCCTTGGTGCGAGCTTGAAATCCCGCCGACTTCAGCCTGTCAACCATACCTTCATAATCTTGTACCCAGTATTTAGGATCAAAGCGCACAAATTGACTCTGATTTAACGCCCCAACCCTAGCGATAACTGGCACTTTTTGCGGTTTCCTCTCCCCTGATTGTTCTTGCAAAATCGCTTTCAGATATTCCATGGTCTTTTTATTTACGTGCTGGGGGGTCAGTTCCACGATAATCATTTGTGCCTTTTCAATGGGTTCGACATCTTCGATGATCATCTGGATTTTCTCATCTCGTTCATCTGCTTTGCCCCAAACAATTAAACGGGCATCTTTTTCAATTAAGGAACTAATCCGCTCAAAAGTTTTAGGAAAAATCACGCCATCGGCTTGACCTGTAAAGTCTTCCATTTGCACAAATGCCATGCGCTCGCCGCTTGTTTTGGTATTGTGAAATTTTACCTCAGTCAACATGACAATAGCACTAAGCATTGTGCGTTTACTTTGCTCGCCTAACTCGTTGAGGTTAATCGGAATCAGTACCTGATTGGCGACTTGACGCACGGATTTTAGTGGGTGTTCTGAGACGTAGAAGCCGAGCAATTCTTTTTCTTGCTGTAGCTTTTCTTGAGCCGAGAAATCATCAACCATCGGTTTTTTTGGGGCGGCTTTCCATGCCTCATTCCCATCACTGTCGTTATTATCAGTGCTTCCTAACATATCAAAAATATTGATTTGACCACTCTCTCGATCCTTCGCTCGATCTTGCGCCCAACTAATCAGCACATCTAAATCTTGAATCAGTTGTTTGCGATTCGGTTCTAGGCTATCAAACGCCCCGGAGTAAATCAGGGATTCCAAGGTGCGACGATTCACCACCCGCAAATCCACGCGATCGCAAAAATCGGCTAATGACTGAAAATCCCCTCTTTTTTCCCGTTTCTGGAGGATATTGTCAATCGCCCCCTCGCCCAAATTCCGAATCGCCGAGAGTCCGAATAAGATTTTGCCAGAGACTGGGGTAAAATCGACCTGCGATCGGTTAATATCCGGTTGCAAGACATCGATGTTCATCGTCGCACAGGTGGCGATGTACTTCTGTACCTTATCCTGATTCCCACTACTAGCCGTCAGCAGCGCCGTCATGTACTCCACCGGATGATTGGCTTTCAGATAAGCCGTTTGATAGGTAACATATCCATAAGCCGTGGAGTGGGACTTGTTAAAGCAATTTGACGCCACCGAGCCATTGAAAAGCATAAAATTATGGTCGCGCTCGACGCCAATGTCATAGACTGGTTGAGTACCCAAGGGTTTGCGACCGATAATTTTAACCACGTTTAGAACTCCTTAATCGTTTCCAAATTGTCCTGACATGTTAAGAGCCGGAATTGTGGGATTGCCCAACGTAGGCAAATCTACCTTATTTAATGCCCTCGTCGCCAATGCTAAAGCAGAGGCGGCGAATTTTCCCTTCTGTACGATTGAGCCGAATGTCGGGGTTGTTGCTGTACCAGATGAACGGTTGTCCGTGCTGGCAAAGATTTCCACCTCTGTCGCAATTGTGCCAACTCGGATTGAGTTTGTCGATATTGCTGGATTGGTGAAGGGGGCGAGTAAAGGTGAGGGACTCGGTAACCAATTTTTAGCCAATATCCGGGAAGTAGATGCCATTGTCCATGTTGTGCGCTGCTTTGATGATGAGAATATTATCCATGTTTCCGGTTCCGTTGATCCAGTACGCGACATTGACGTGATTAATCTGGAACTGGCGTTAGCAGATTTAGCCCAAGTGGAACGCCGCATGGAACGCACCCGCAAGCAGGCGCGGACGAGTAAAGAGGCGCAGTTGGAACTGGAAGCCTTGGAAAAGTTGAATGCGGGATTGAATGAAGGCAAATCGGCGCGGAATATCAGTTTAACTGAAGACGAAGCCGAGGCGGTTAAGCCTTTTGGATTACTCAGTGCTAAACCGATTATATACGCGGCGAATGTGTCAGAAGATGATTTAGCGACTGGGAATGAATGGGTGGAACAAGTCCGACAAGTAGCCACGGCTGAGACAGCGGAAGTCGTGGTAGTTTCGGCGCAAGTGGAGTCAGAATTAGTTGAGTTACCGGAAGATGAACGGGGAGATTTCTTGGAGTCATTAGGCGTGGAAGAAGGGGGATTAAAATCCTTAATTCGCGCTACATACAATTTATTAGGATTACGCACATTTTTAACCACCGGACCGAAAGAAACCCGTGCTTGGACGATTACAGCAGGAATGAAAGCACCCCAAGCCGCCGGCGCGATTCACACTGATTTTGAGCGGGGTTTTATTCGGGCGGAAACGGTTGCTTATGATGATTTAGTGGCGTCTGGTTCAATGAATGCGGCGAAGGACAAAGGATTAGTGCGGGCGGAAGGGAAAGAGTATGTGGTACAAGAAGGCGATGTGATGCTATTTCGGTTTAATGTTTAAACCGGGTGCGGAACCCGTAGGGGCGCACGGCGTGCGCCCATTACCAGGTGGTGTGCGCCCATTATCCGGTGGTGTGCGCCTATTACCAGGTGGCGTGCGCCCATTACCAGGTGGCGTGCGCCCATTAAACCGTGGTCAATCCCGATCATCGGGGTACATTTAAAATAACCCAGGCGCGATCGCATCGACGATCATACACAAAGGAAACGGTACGGCGACAACCCCTGAGATTATGGATGGGCGCACGCCGTGGGATGGGCGCACGCCGTGGGATGGGCGCACGCCGTGGGATGGGCGCACGCCGTGCGCCCCTACAGACGGATGAACCGATGGATCGATGGATGGACGGATGGGCAGACAGACAGGTAAAATAATCTTGCGATCGCCAATTGGTTATGAATTTTCACCCAGATTACCGGAAAAGCGATGGGTGAAGGCTCCCACGCTCTTTAGCTGGGAGATGAAACCGAGCGAACCGTCTAGGTAGCGAATAAATTCGCCAGTCAAATAATTCGGATAACGTTCTACTATTGTGGTAATGTAAATACAAGT